>CAIPQY010000157.1 GCA_903867275.1 uncultured bacterium
CGCTGCATGCAGGTGCTGAGCCGCCGCAGCAAGAACAACCCCGTGCTGATCGGCGAGCCCGGCGTGGGCAAGACCGCCATCGCCGAGGGCCTGGCCCTTCGCATCGTGAACGGCGACTGCCCCGAAGGCATGAAGGGCAGCCGCATCATGGCGCTCGACGTGGGTCAGCTGCTGGCCGGCGCCAAGTTCCGCGGCGAGTTCGAGGAACGCCTGAAGGCCGTGCTTCGCGAAGTGGCCGCCAGCGAAGGCAGCGTGATCCTGTTCATCGACGAGCTGCACACCATCGTGGGCGCGGGCCAGACCGAGGGCAGCCCCAGCGCAGGCAACCTGCTGAAGCCCGCCCTGTCGCGCGGCGAGCTGCGCTGCATCGGCGCCACCACGCTGAACGAGTATCGCAAGCACATCGAGAAGGACCCGGCCTTCGAACGCCGCTTCCAGCCGGTGTACGTGGGTGAGCCCAGTGTGGAGGACACCATCGCCATCCTGCGCGGCCTGAAGGCGCGCTACGAGGCGCACCACGGCGTGCGCATCCAGGACGGCGCCATCGTGAGCGCCGCCACGCTGAGTCAGCGCTACATCGCCGACCGCTTCCTGCCCGACAAGGCCATCGACCTTCTGGACGAGGCCGCCAGTCGCCTTCGCATGGAGAACGACAGCGTGCCCGCCAGCATCGACGAGATCCGCCGCGAGGTGATGCGACTGGAGATCGAGCGCGAGGCACTGAAGCTGGAGAAGGATCCCGAGAGCAAGAAGCGCCTCGACGCGATCGAGAGCGAACTGGCCGGTCTGCAGGAGCGCAACCGCAAGCTGACCGCGCAATGGGAAGTGGAGAAGAAGGATCTGGACGCCATCAAGGCCTGCAAGAAGGAGATGGATCACAAGCAGACCGAGCTGGATCAGGCGCAGCGCGCCGGTCAGCTGGAGAAGGCGGCGCGCATTCAATACGGCGAGATGCGCGATCTGGAGACGCGCCTGAAGGCCGCCGAGGCCGCGCTTCACAAGCGCATCGCCAGCGGCACCGCACTGGTGCACGAGGAAGTGGACAGCGAGCAGATCGCCATGGTTGTGGGCAAGTGGACCGGCATTCCGGTGAGCCGGCTCATCGAGAGCGAGCGCGAGAAGCTGCTTCGCATGGAAGATCAGCTGCGTCACCGCGTGGTGGGTCAGGGCGAGGCGGTGACCGCGGTCAGCGAGGCCGTGCGCCGCAGTCGCGCGGGCCTTGGCGAGGCGCATCGCCCCATCGGCAGCTTCCTGTTCATGGGACCGACCGGCGTGGGCAAGACCGAGCTGTGCAAGGCGCTGGCGGAGTTCCTGTTCGACACCGATGACGCCATGGTGCGCATCGACATGAGCGAGTTCATGGAGCAGCACAGCGTGGCGCGACTCATCGGCGCGCCACCGGGCTACGTGGGCTACGAGGAAGGCGGCCGCCTGACCGAAGCCGTGCGTCGCCGCCCCTACGCGGTGGTGCTGTTCGACGAGATGGAGAAGGCGCACCCCGACGTGAGCAACGTGCTGCTGCAGGTGCTCGATGACGGCCGCCTGACCGACGGTCAGGGCCGCACGGTCGACTTCAGCAACACGATCATCGTGATGACCAGCAACATCGGCGCGCAGGCGATCCTGGAGATGACCGAGAAGGGCGAGCCCGAGGAGATGATCGGCGCCCATGTGCGCACGCTGCTGAAGAAGCACCTGCGCCCCGA
>CAIPQY010000158.1 GCA_903867275.1 uncultured bacterium
CTCATGGCCATCCTTGCCGCCAACCAGGCATCTTGGAACGTGCTTGCGGGCCTGTCCACCGACCTGCTGCGGCACGAGGAGAAGCGCTGGCCGGATGGCAGCGTGACCGAGTGGAACCTGCGCGACCCGTGGGGCGAGCAGATCGCGGTGGTGCCCGCTGGACGAGCCGCCACGCGTGGCGAGCTGAAGCAGGCGCGCGAGCTGGTGAAGGCTTCCAAGGACACCAAGGCGGCGGATCCGCTTGGCATCGGGATCGATCTCGAGGACGCCACGGTGCGAACGATCGACGAGTGGAGCCTGAACACGCTCTGCAAGGGTCGCCAGTGGCTCTTCCTCTCGCGCGGACCTGATCGCAGTCTGGGCTACCCCAATTGGGGTCAGGGCGGGCTTGGGGCCGTCATCCTTGATGGCGACCGCAACGGCGTTCCGGACTGGGACGACAACGTGCTCAGCTACGAGCCCGGGAGGCCAGGCCCATGAACGCCCGCCGCGCATTCACGCTGGTCGAACTGCTTGCCGTGATCGGCATCCTGGTCACGCTGGCCACGCTCACCGCCATGAGCGTCCAGCGCATCGGCAAGGACACCCGCCTGAGCAAGGCCACCAACACGCTGCTGAACGTGCTCGAGACGGCGCGCACGCAGGCCATCCGCGAGCACAAGCCCATGCTGGTGGCGTTCGTCGTGAAGGTGGAGTTGATCCAGCAGCCCGCCAGCGCCACCGCGGCGATCAGCCCCGACTGGATCAAGCGGCAGTGGACCGAGGCGGTGATCGGTCGGCTGGAGGAGGAGCTGGTGCGCATCCCCAACACCTCCACCGACCCCACGCGGCAGAACTACATCGATCGCTTCGAGCCGCATCCCGACTTCCAGCCCGTGATCTTCAGCGACGGCATCAAGATCGCCGGTCCCCGCACCGACTATGGCGAGGACGGCGTGTGGATCACGCAGCCCGAGCTGACGAACAAGGAGTTCGGTCGCGCGATGGGCGTGCTGTTCGGGCCTGATGGCGGCGTGCTGACGCGCCTCTCTGGTGGCGGACTTGCCAACGCGGGCATGTATCGCAGTGCCGTCATGGACATGAATCGCGACGGCGCGCAGCAGGAACCGGACCCCGCCGAGGGCGGCGCGCGCTACTTCGTGTACGACGACTACGAGGACGAATCGAGCCTGCAGTACTGCCAGTTCGTCGCGGTGTTCGACGACAAGCTCGCGCGCGAGATGTTCGACACCAAGAACTGGCAGGGCAGTGGCAGCAGCACCTACGACGCCACCAAGACCTGCGACCAGTACCCGGCGGGCCAGTCACGCATGCGCTGCGATCAGAGCGAGTTCATCAACCAGTTCGCCGACCGCATCTTCATCAATCGCAACACGGGTCGCGCGGAGGTGAAGCAGCGATGAAGCGCCGCGCATTCACCCTGGTCGAGCTGGTGCTGGCCATCTTCATCCTTGGCATCGGCATGATCTCGGTCGCCGCGCTGTTCCCGGCCGGCATGGCGCAGCAGCAGGCAAGCGACGACGAGGTGTACGGCCCCATGGTGGCCAAGCAGGCCTTCGAGCTGCTGCGCGGCCGCCTGAAGCAGGAAGACTTCGGCACCTACGAGGAGTTCACGCCGCCGGGTGCCACCGATGTGGCGCGTGATCCGGTGCCCGTTCAGCGAAGCGCCGCCAACCCCAAGATGGGTGGCGTGAGTCGTCCCACCACGATCAGCGGTGACTGGGGCTGGAAGCGTCCCGGCATGGTGCTGATCGACGATCCCGGGACCGTCGACGTGGACGAGATGGGCATGGTCGACGTGTTCAGCGTGCTGTACACGCGCAAGTCGGTCTCCCGCCCGACGGCGGCGGGCCAGCGGGCCGTGGCATTCAACACCACCGACATGCTGACCGAGCTGCCCACTGGTCTGCCCTACGTGAGCGACTCGAAGCACCGCATCTACGGCATTCCGTACAACCGGTCCAAATTCGATGAGCAGCGCGACGTTTCGCTGGTGAACTATGCGTGGCGCATCACGGGTTCCAGCGGCGTGCCGAAGACGGGCGATCCGGATCTGACGGGTGGACGCAACGCGCTCTGCGAGCCGGCCGTGTTCGTGACGCAGCGCGAGCGCTACTGGCCCATGCCGAGTGCCGGCACCGGCGTGGTGCCTGCACCGAGCTACGTGTGGGACTGCATGTTCCGGCGCTTCGGCGGCAAGGTGTACATGGCGGTGTTCGTGTATCGCGTTGGTGGCCTGAACGGCATTCGTGGCGGCAATGCCACCACGGGTACGCCGTACACCGTCGCCAATGTGGATGCCACTGTGGACCCAACATTCGGCGCCGCGCTCAGCCGGCTGCCTGCCATTCCTCAGTTGGCGAGCTCGCGCGACGAGAGCCCCAAGAACCTGGTTCGCAACGATGGCGCAACGAAGACCAATGCGTGGGGTGCCGGTGGCCTCGACGCCAAGGTGGGAAAGAGCGTCAATCCGTCGCTGTATGGCCCGGGCCGCGACGACTCCAGCGTGCCGGGCACCGAGGCGCTCGCGACGGCCAGTGACGATCCCGCGGTGATCTCGCTGGGCTATTCCGATGGTTGGCAGTCGCCCGGCCAGTGGTTCATCGACTTCTTCGGCAACGTGCATCGCGTGCTCAACGGCCGTCGCACGCGCGCCGAGGGACCGGTCACGCTGGTGAAGCCCGTTCCGCGTCAGCCGTACGGCGATGTGCTTGTCGACTTCGGCAGTCGTGATGGAAGCTTCCCTGCCAACTTCCCGACGGCCGAGGGCGGACTGATCGCCACGCCGAACTCCGGCAACGACTCCATCAAGGGGATTCAGGACATCTGGTTCGTGCCGCTGCAGGATCGCAACGGCAATGATCTCACGCCCATCTACGCCGCCATCGAGGAGCTGTAGGCCATGCAACGCAAAGCCTTCACCCTGGTCGAGTTGATGGTGAGCATCCTGGTGCTGCTGGCCATCATCGCCGCCACCGCGCGCATCTTCGGCGCCACCAGCAAGGTGGCCAGCCTGGGCGAGGCGAACGCCGACATGGAGACCATGTCCACTGCGGTGGAGCGCACCATCCGCCGCGACGTGGCGCGCATGAATTCGCAGGGATTCCTGGCCATCCAGTGCGTGGCGGTGCGCAACGATGTGAACCGTTCGCTGTACAGCCTGGCCACCGCGCCGCTGCTCGATCCCTCGCGCGCTGCCACCGACTTCGTGCGTTGCGATCAGGTCGCCTTCCTGTCGCGCGGCCAGGAACCCACCAAGAACTTCGAGGGATCCGCCAGCGGCGACGGAGTGGGTTCACAGCGCTTCGGTTACGCGGTGGAGACCTACAAGGGTGCCAACCTGATCGTGAACACCGAGGGCGGATCGTGGGAGCAGTTGATCCGCTTGGGACACGGCCTGCAATTTCCGCAGCTGGTGAGCGCCCCCAAGAATCCATCCAGGC
>CAIPQY010000159.1 GCA_903867275.1 uncultured bacterium
TCTCGACTTCGCTCTTGAACAGCTCGAACAGATCCAGTCCACCGAATCCACTCATGATGCGGAGGCCTCCCAGCCCTTGCGAAGCGTGTCGGGATCGAGCAGCGATGCCTCGCCGTCGGGAAGGCTGACCAGCGACCGCGTGGCGCTTCCGAGTCCGCGCGTCACCGTGCCAGGCGCGGCGCGCAGGTCGCTTTTGCGAACTTGCACCACGCCGTCAACGCTGTTCACCTCGAAGGCCCACCCGCGGCCCGCGGGGCTCAGGAGCACCATGCGCGCAAGGGAGGGGTCGGATTCGTTCGTGCCCGGAAGGTCGAGCAATCGTTCCAGCGAGCCGAGCAGCAGGATCTCGCCCTCGTGCGCAACCATGCCACGGAACGCGGCGCGCTTGCGATGGGGAATGCGGCGGACCGCCGGCACGATGAAGACGCGCTCCACGCATGCGGCCGGCAGCGCGAAGCGTTCGCCCGCCACGCGGAAGCACAGCAGGGCCAGCATGGCGCCCTCCACGCGCTCGAGCGGCGTGGACAGCGAGAGCGTCTGCTCGGTGATGGCCTGATCGCTCAGTCGCGCCCGGCGGAATCGCTCCAGGTTCTGCTGCGTGGTCTCGGCGTGGCCGGTCGCCTGCATGGCCGAGGTGGGAGTTGGGTCGTTGATGCTGCTCACGAAGCTTCTCCAGCGGCAGCACGGGCTGCCCGAAGCCGCAGTCGGTCTGCGGCGGTCCGATCGCCACGACGCTCCGCCAGTGCACTCAGCTGCAGCAGGCTCAGGGCGTGGTGGGGCTGAAGGTACACCACCTTGCGGAAGCACTCTTCGGCGTCGTCATGCCGGCCCTGGCCCAGACGCACCGCACCCAGCAGCGCCCACGCATCACCCTGCAGTCCATCGCGTGACAGCAGCGTTTCCAGCATGCTGGAAGCCTGATCCAGGCGACCGGAATCGGCGAGTGTCTGGATCGACGCCATCGAGGACTGCGCCACGGGCTGGGGCACGACGGCCTTTGCAACCGTCGCAGGCAGCGCGTCTGGCAGGCGTGCGGGAAGGCTTGGCGCTGCGGAGCGCGGAGTCGTTGTCCATGGTCGTGTGGTGCCGCCGGTGGGCTGGGGCAGCTTGGCGAGATCGAGTGGCGGTGCCGCGGGACCGGTCCGGTGCCGGAACACGAATCCGCCGCTCCAGTCCGCTCCCTCGAAGGCGCCTTCCCAGAGCACGGTTGGATCGGCGTGTCCGAGGCACAGCAGGCCATCGGGCTGCACCATCGCGGCCAGTCGGTCGCGCAGCGTCTCGCGAGCCTGCTGCGAGAGGTAGATGGCCACATTGCGACACATGGCCACATCGACCGCCATGGGCAGCGCATCAAGCACAAGATCCGCGCGGCGCCACTGGATCATGGACAGCGCCTCGGCGCGAAGTCGGATCCATCCGCGTTGATCGGGCTGGAACCAGTGCGCGGCCCATTCGGGAAGCGGTCCGCGCTGCGCAAGCGGGCTCACGGCGCCCAGTGCAGCGTCGCGCAGGTGCGCCTCGTTCCAGTCGATGCCGATGATCTCGGTGTCCAGCGCGGTTCGTCCCACGCTGGCCGCGGTGGCGGCAAGCGAAAGCGGTTCGGCGCCGCGGGCGCAGCCAAGGCTCACCATCTGCACGCGCCGTCCGGCGTGGGCAGTGAGCCAGGCGCGCACCGCCTCGAAGGCCGGTTCGTGACGGAAGAGCCAGGTTTCGGGCGGCACCACCACCGTGAGCAGGCGGTCCACTTCGGAACGATCGCGCTGCAGACGTTCCACCATCGCCGCTTCGGACAGACGCAGTTCGTTGGCGCGGCGTTGCGCCTCACGCACCGCCTGCACCGACACCGCGGGGTCGAGCGGCAGTTGCTCGCGGATCCAGTGCTCGAGCTGGTTCACGCGCGGCCTGAAGCGTCCGTGACGGTGGCCAGCATGGCGGGACCTTCAAGCAGCGAGGCATGCATGGACGACATGCGCGCAGCATCCAGAAGCAGCAGCGGCTCCGTGTCCTGATTCACCACATCGCGAAGGAATGGAAGCCCGGGCAATCCGTCGCGCGCCGTCCACGCGTCGGCGCGATCCACCTGCAGCAGGCCCTCCACCGAGTCGACCAGCAGGCCGTAGGTCGCCTTGGGGGCACCCGGCTCGTCGTTCATCGGGCCGTGCAGAAGCAGGATGCGCGCTCCCACGCACTGCTGCACCGGCGCGCCGCCCAGCATCACGCTCGCATCCACCACCGGCAGCAACTGTCCATGGAAATCGAACAGTCCGCGCATCCACGTCGGTGCCTGCGGCAGGGGCCGGATGTTCACCAGCGGGCACACCTCGTGGATCCATCGGAGATCCACGGCCAGGGCGCGCTCACCGACACGGAAGCGAAGCGATTGCATGCCGGCAGGATAGTGGCTGCACCCCGGTCGGGCACCATGCAGCGGTCATCCTCACTCCGGATTCGCGTCCCGCAGGTCGCGCACCGCATCCAGTCTGGCGAAGAAGATCTCCACCAGTTCCGGATCGAAGTGCGTGCCGGACTTGCCACGGATGGTGTCCAGCACCCGTCGCTCGGGCCACGCGTCCTTGTAGGTGCGCGTGCTCGACAGCGCGTCGAACACGTCGGCCAAGCCGACGATGCGCGCGAACAGCGGAATGGATTCGCCGCGCTTGCCGGTGCCCGGGATGGAAAGGCCCGTCTGCGGGTCCACCTGCCCCGGGTAGCCCGTGCCGTCCCAGCGCTCGTGGTGATTCAGCACCACATCGCGCGCCGCATCGTCGAACTCGGTGGGATGATCCAGGAAGAAGCGCGCACCGATGGTGACGTGCTGCTTCATCAGCTCGTATTCCTCGGGGGTGAGCTTTCCACCCTTCTTCAGCAGCGCATCGCTGATGCCGATCTTGCCCACGTCGTGCAGCTTGGCGGCGATGCGCAGGCGGTCGCGCTGACGCTCGAACGCCGGGCCTTCCAGACCACGCCGACGCGCCCATTCCTCGAAGATGGCGGTGGAGATGCCGGCCACGCGCTCGATGTGCTGCCCCGTCTCGATGGGGTCGCGCGTCTTCACCATGCCCAGCATGCGCATGATGATGCTGTCGATCAGCTGCGTGCGCTCGATCGCCACCGTGGCCATGCTGGCGAAGTGGGTGAGCAGCGCCTGGTCGGATTCCCGGAAGCGCTCGCGCGGCAGTCCGCGCTCATCGACCGCGTTGAGCAGCTGCAGCACGCCCACGCTGCGACCCTGGCTGGTGCGCAGCGGCATCGCCAGCACGCTTCGCGTGCGATAGCCGGTGAGTCGGTCGAAGGTGGGATCGAATCGGAAGGGGGCCGACGGTTCGATCGCGTACGCGTCCGGCACGTTCACCGTCTCGCCGCTCGAGCCCACCCACCCCGCGATCGAGTGGTCACTGACCGCGATGGACAGGCTGCTGAAGCGCGGCGCCTCGGTCGACTGGCGTGCCAGCGTGTCGTTCTGCGCGTAGGCGAAGCGCAGCACCTTGCCCTCGCGCAGGTACACCGTGCCTGCATCGGCGTTGATGAGCCGGCGCGCATCGCTGAGGATGCGATCCATCAGCACGTGGAAGTCCTGCACCTTGTTCAGTTCCAGGCCCACCTGCACCATGCCATCCACGCGTGTGCGCTGGGTGCGGTTGTCGGCCTGCAGATCGCTGCGCATGCTGTCGATCAGGTGGCGCGTGTCCTCCAGATCGCGGTCGCGCTCACGCAGGCGTTCGCGGGTGCGCTGCAGATCCGCCTCGGCCTGCAGGCTTCGGGACGTGGCGGTGGCGAGTCGCCCCAGCGTGCGCATGCGCGAACGCAGTTCTTCCGGGTCGGTGCCGCGATGCGAGACATCCTCCACACCAGCGGCGAACGCCGCGGCGCGCAACAGTGGATCGGGAGCGGGTGCCAGCGCCAGCACCGGCGTGGCGCTGGTCTCGGGCTGCGCCTGCAGCGCGCGCAGCAGGTCGAATGGCTCGCGGGCGCCCCCCGAGATGTCCACCGCGATCACGGACGGTGCCAGGCGCGAGATGCGAAGGAAGGCGTGCGCATCACGGGGCAGGTGACGCACCTCGAAGTCGGCCGGATCGCAGGCGGCGCGCACGAGATCGGCGGGCCACGCCTCGTCCGATACAACCACCGCCATCAGCCGATCCCATCCTGGCGTGGTCACTTGCGGCGTTTCCGGCGTCGATCGCCTTTCATCTGACATGCCCGGATCCTACGCTGCACGCGCACATGCCCGAGGGTGAAGCCATGATCTTCCACGGAACCTGTCACCTCATGCTCGCGATGGAGGTGGGGTTGTCCATCGAGCTCGATCGTGCGGGTGCCGCGGTGCACGGTGCAGGGCGCGCGCGACTGCCCGCACAGCGCAATCCCGGCGGATTCGACTGGAGCAGTCCGCCGCTCACGCTGGAGCAGGATGGTCCGGCGATCACGGTGGAGGGATTGCCGCTTCTGCCGTCGGTGCAGTTGCGTGTGTTCGACTTCGGTGCGGTCAGCCTCGAATACCGGCTGCCGTTCTCCGGGCACGCATCGCTGCTCACCAGGCTTTCGGTGGCGCTGAGTGGGCACGCTGAACTGCTTGCCGATGCGCGCGCGCGCGTGCAGGCCCTGTGTCAGGCGATGGGCGATGCCATCCGCAAGCCCGCGCTGAGCGAGTTCACCGAGGACTATCTCGCGATCGCCGTCCGGCGCATCGACGGCCTGGCAGAACCGGTTTCGATCGGCGCCATCGGCGAAGCCACCATTGCGGGCATCCTGCGCGCGGAGTGCGGCCCGCTCTCCGAACAGGAGGTGCGCGACAGCGTTGCCGGTGCGGTGAGCTACGGAGTCAGCGACATCACCGTGGTCGACTGGAATGCGGCCCTCATCATCGACGCGGCCCCTGAGGCATGCCTGGATGTGCTGGAATTCGCCAACGTGGAGTTGCTGGAATATCGAACGCTCGACGCGCAGCTCGACGGCGCGCTCGCCGAGGCGTACGGCACCGTCACGGCGCGGCGCGGAGCCAAGGGCCTTCGTCGCGGCCATCGCGATCTGGAGCGCCTGGCTGAACTGCAGATGGACGCGGCGCTGCTGTACGAGGAGCTGAACAACGCGCTGAAACTGCTGGGCGACCAGTTCCTGGCCCGGCTCTATCGCGCGGCCAATCGCCGCATGCACCTCGACGAATGGGAGCGCTCCACGCTGCGCAAGCTCGAGACGCTTGAGTCCATGTACGAGAAGCTGGCCGACGAGCAGGCGCACCGACGCGCGGAGCTGCTGGAGTGGGTGATCATCGTGCTGATCCTGGGCGAGATCATCTTCAGCGTGATCACCTTCGTGCGTCACTGACGGCAATGGGACCGGTGGGAGTTGCACCCACACGCCGGTTTCCCGGCCGCGGCTTTTAAGGCCGCTGCGTCTGCTGTTCCGCCACAGTCCCCGCGTGCAGCGTAACCGCGTCGGCGTTCAGCCCTTGCCGTCGACCTGCGGCGCGTGCCACCCGCCTTCGGGCAGCAGGATCTCGTTCGCGGCGTCGGGGCCCCAGGTGCCTTGCTTGTATCGGTGCACCGGCACCGCGTTGCCAAGGATCGGGTCCACGATGCGCCACGCCTCTTCGACCACGTCCTGGCGCGCGAACAGCGTCTGGTCGCCGCGCAGCGCGTCGCCGATCAGGCGCTCGTAGGGCGTCATCTCGTCGGGGCTCTGGTCGACCGCCATCAGCTCCAGATCCTGTCCCACCATGCGCTCGCCGTCGGCCTTCACCTGGATGTTCAGGCCCACCTCGATGCGCGGGCTGAACAGGAAGCGCCAGTAGTTGTGCGGCAGGCTCTGCTCGTTGGGGAACACCACGGCGGGTGGGCGATGGAACTCCACGCGCACTTCGGTGGCGGTCATCGGCATGCACTTGCCGGCACGCAGGTAGATCGGCACGCCCTGCCAGCGCCAGTTGTCGATGAACAGGCGCACGGCGGCGAAGGTCTCCACCTGGCTGTTGGGCGCCACGCCCTCCTCCTTCAGGTAGTCCTCGAACTGCCCGCGCACCACGTCGTTGGGGCCCAGTGTGCGCACGCTGCGGAACAGCTTGATCTGCTCGTCACGCACGCGCTCCATGTCGGGCCAGTAGGGCGGTTCCATGCACAGGAAGCCCACCACCTGCATGAGGTGGTTCTCGATCACGTCGCGGATGCAGCCGGCGCTCTCGTAGAAGCGGCCACGACCCTGCACGCCGAAGCTCTCGGCCATGGTGATCTGGATCTGCTTCACGTGGTTGCGGTTCCACAGTGGCTCCATGAACGCGTTGGCGAAGCGCGTGAACAGGATGTTCTGCGTCGCCTCCTTGCCCAGATAGTGGTCGATGCGGAAGATGTCGCGCTCGTCGTACACGGCGTGCAGCGTGCGGTTGAGTTCCTGCGCGCTCTGCATGTCGCGTCCGAAGGGCTTCTCCACCACGATGCGGCTGCCTTCGACGCAGCCCGCGGCCTTCAGCTGCTTGGTCACCAGCCCGAACACCGACGGCGGAATCGCCAGGTAGTGCAGCGGGCGCTTCGCGTCACCCAGCGCCGCGCGCAGCTTGTTGAACGTTGCGATGTCCGCGTAGTCGCCGTCCACGTACTGGAAGGTGGCCGCGAACTTGTCGAACGCCGCCTTGTCCACGCCGCGACCGTAGGTGGTGATGCCTTCCTTGGCGCGGTCGAGCAGCTGCTCGCGCGTCATGCCGCTCTTGGCCACGCCGATCACCGGACTGTTCAGGTGGCCGCGCTTGATCAGCGCCTGGATGGTGTCGAAGGTCTTCTTGTGGGCAAGGTCACCGGTGGCGCCAAAGAGCACCAACGCATCGCTGTGTTCAAGGGCGGGCATGGGGGGTTCCTTTCGGGCTCAGTGCGAGCCGGAGGTCTTCTCGTGGTGTCCACCGAACTCGAAGCGCATGGCGCTGCACAGCTTGTCGGCGAACAGGGCGTTGCCGCGGCTTCCGAAGCGCGAGTACAGCGCGGCGGTGAGCACGTGCGCGGGCACGCCCTCGTCGATCGCCGCATCGATGGTCCAGCGACCTTCGCCCGAATCGCTCACGCGACCGCTGAAATTGGCCAGTTGCGCATCCTTCGCCAGCGCGTCGCTGGTCAGGTCCAGCAGCCAGCTGGCGATCACGCTGCCGCGGCGCCACACCTCGGCCACTTCGGGCAGGTCGAAGTCGTACTGGTACGCCTCGGGCTCGCGCAGTGGGGTGGTCTCGGCGTCCTGATCGCGCTTCACCTTGCCGGCGTTCGCGTTCTTCAGGATGTTCAGGCCTTCCGCGTAGGCGGCCATGATGCCGTACTCGATGCCGTTGTGGACCATCTTCACGAAGTGGCCGCCGCCGCTTGGTCCGCAGTGCAGGTAACCCTGCTCGCTGGTTCCGCCGCGATTGCCGCGACCCGCGGTGGGGTCGATCGATCCCTTGCCGGGGGCGAGGGCCTTGAAGATCGGGTCCAGTCGCTGCACGGTGGCCGTGGGGCCGCCGATCATCTGGCAGTAGCCACGCTCGAGGCCCCACACGCCGCCGCTGGTGCCGACGTCCACGTAGTCGATGCCCTGCGCGGCCAGTTCCTTCGAGCGACGGATGTCGTCCTTGTAGTAGCTGTTGCCGCCGTCGATCAGGCAGTCGCCCTTGGCCATCAGCGGCATCAGCTTCAGGATGGTCTCGTCCACGAAGGCGGCCGGGATCATCATCCACACGGCGCGCGGGCCTTCCAGCTTCGAGACCAGATCCTTCATGTCGTTGGCGGCGATGGCGCCCTTGGCGGCCAGATCCTTCACCGCGGTCGCGTTCATGTCCCACACCACCACCTGGTGGCCGGCCTTCAGAAGGCGTTGCGTCATGTTTGCGCCCATGCGACCCAGACCGATCATTCCGATTTTCATGGTGATACTCCTGTGATGAAGGTGGTGATTGGAAAGAGAAGGCTACCGTTGTCGGCAGCGCGCGGTGGCTGCCGGAAGCACGGTGTTCGCTAGCCAGTTCGCGAAGGCGCGCTTGCTGACCGGCGCGCCGCCGTCGGGCGTGTCGGCGTGTCCGTCGGGCCACACCAGGCAACCCTGCACGCTTTCCGAATCCATCGTTTCAAGCGGGTTGGCCACGATGCAATCGGCGCGCTTGCGCGTGAGCTTGGCCTTCGCCGACGCCAGCAGTTCCTCGGCAGGTTCCAGCGCGAACCCCACAAGGAACTGGTCGGCTCGCGATGACAGCGTGCCCAGGATCTCGGGCACGGCCTCGAGCGCGATGGTGGGGGCCGTGTCGCCGCGGCGATGCTTGCCTTCGAAACGGTGCGTCGGACGCCAATCCGCCACCGCGGCGGCCATCACCAGCAGGTCGGATGCAGGCCAGGATCGCGCCAGCAGATCCCGCAACTCCTCGGCTGTCCGGAACCGCTGCACGCTGGGCAACGAATCCAGTCCATCGGGGCTGCACGGGCCCGCCAGCACGCGCACGTCGCAACCAGCGGCCTGCAGCGCCCGCGCGATCTCAACCCCCATGCGTCCGCTCGAGCGGTTTCCGATGAATCGGACCGCATCGATGGGCTCGTGGGTGGGGCCCAGCGTGATCAGGGCGCGCAGGGGTTCGTGATGCATGGGTGGGTTTGGGCGTCGGTTCGGTTGCGGTCAGGCAGCGGCCACCGCATACTAGAGTTTCTCGGTCCGTCCTCATTCCCCTCAGGAGCGCACTCGTGGCACGCAAGCTTCAGCAGAAGATCGGTGAGATTCTTATCGCCAACAAGGTCGCCACCGAGGACAAGGTGAAGGAAGCCATCGACATGGCCA
>CAIPQY010000160.1 GCA_903867275.1 uncultured bacterium
CGTCGCCCCTACGCGGTGGTTCTGTTCGACGAGATGGAGAAGGCGCACCCCGACGTGAGCAACGTGCTGCTGCAGGTGCTGGATGATGGCCGCCTGACCGACGGTCAGGGCCGCACGGTGGACTTCAGCAACACCATCATCGTGATGACCAGCAACATCGGCGCGCAGGCCATCCTGGAGATGACCGAGAAGGGCGAGCCCGAGGAGATGATCGGCGCCCATGTGCGCACGCTGCTGAAGAAGCACCTGCGCCCCGAACTGCTGAACCGCATCGACGAGACGGTGGTGTTCCACCAGCTGGGTCGCAAGGACCTCGCTGGCATCGTGGAGATCCAGGTGGGCAGCCTGCGCAAGCGCCTGAAGGCGCGCGGGCTCGACCTAGAACTGACGCCCGCGGCCGTGCAGGCGCTGGCCGACGAGGGCTACGACCCCACCTTCGGCGCGCGTCCGTTGAAGCGCGTGATCCAGCAGCGGCTGGAGAACGCGATTGCGGGCAAGATTCTGGAAGGCGGCTACGCCGATGGCGACACCGTGCGCGTGGACTACGCGGGCAAGTCGTTCAGTTTTGGCAAGGTGCAGGCGAAGGTTGCGGCGCGATGAGCGGTGCGTGACATAATGGGGGCATGACCAACCCCACCACCGCCGAACGCCCGCTGAAGCCTCGAACGGGTCGCACCGCGTTCCTGATGCATCTGGTCCTGATCGCGTTGTTCGTGGTGATGATCCGCCAGACCGTTCGCGGCGCGCAGGAAAATGGTCCGATCGTCTTGTCCGTCACGCTGATGATCCTGAGCGGTCTGCTGACGCTGCTGTGGACCTTCGGCTACTTCGTGATCAATCCAGGCGACAGCCGCGCGATCCTGTTCTTCGGCACCTACCGCGGCACGGTGCGCGACTCGGGCTTTCACTGGGTGAATCCCTTCTGCATCAAGCGTCGCGTCACGCTTCGCGCGCGCAGTCTGGAGACGGGCGCAGCGCCCACGCCCGAGGTGAAGAATCCGCAGACGGGCGCCGTGGTGGTGAAGGGCGGCTACTCGCGCGGTGCGCCGCTGAAGGTGAACGACCGCGACGGCAACCCCATCGAGATCGCAGCCGTTGTGGTGTGGAAGGTGGTCGACACGGCGAAGGCGCTGTTCTCGGTGGACGACTACGAGCGCTTCGTGGCCATCCAGTCGGAGAGCGCGTTGCGCAACCTGGCCAGCCAGTACCACTACGACCTGCCCGACGACCACGACGCGCCCAGCCTGCGCGGCAGCACCGATCTGGTGGGCCAGAAGCTGCGCGAGGAACTGCACCAGCGCCTGAGCGTGGCCGGCGTGGAGGTGGACGAGGCACGCATCAGCAGCCTGGCCTACGCGCCCGAGATCGCGGCCGTGATGCTGCGACGCCAGCAGGCCACCGCCGTGATCGCCGCGCGCGCCAAGATCGTGGAGGGCGCGGTGGGCATGGTGGAGATGGCGCTGTCGCGGCTTGAGGAGAAGGGCCTGATGAAGGCCAGCGAGCAGGAGCGCGCACGCATGGTGAGCAACCTGCTGGTGGTGCTGTGCGGGGAACAGAATGTGCAGCCGGTGGTGAGTGCGGGGTGAGGTGGGAACCGCAATCCCGCCCATCGCTGCAGGACTGATTCTCAGCGACGAAGTGCGTGTTCGTACGCGCGAAGGGTCAGTTCTGCCGTGCGATCCCAGTTGAACAGCGCTGCGCGGGCGTGTCCGCGTTCGATCATCGCTGCATGTGCGTTGCGTCCCTCCAGGAGCCACCGCATGGCGCCGTCCATCGCGTCATCGCGGTCAGGATCGAAGATGTGCGCAGCGTCACCCACCACCTCGGGCAGCGAGCCGCGATCCGTGCAGGCCACCGGACATCCGTGCATCATCGCTTCGATGGGGGTCAAGCCAAAACCTTCATACAGCGAAGCGGTCACATGCCCGATCGCCTGCTGGTAGCAGGCAGCAAGGTC
>CAIPQY010000161.1 GCA_903867275.1 uncultured bacterium
AAGGACTGCTGCGAGAAGGCGCCCACCGCGCGCTGGAAGGTGACGCTGCCGATCGCGGAGTTCACGCGCCGACTCAACGCGTGGGCGCAGGACGAGGGCCGCAAGGACCTGACGCAGCTCGCCACCGTGAAGAGCATGGTGGTGGCCGAGGCGAATCCGGCGGGCAGGCCCGTGTCGTTCAAGATCTCGGATGGCAAGGGCCATGTCGCGCTGTGGGGTTCCGAGGACCTGCGCTACGCGGTGAACGCCGGCGCCAACGGCAGCAAGGACACGCTGAAGAGCGGCTATGTCTCGCCGAGCTTCGATGGCAGCAAGATCACGCTCGAAGGTCGCGGCCACGGCCACGGCGCAGGCATGTGCCAGTTCGGCGCCGAAGCCATGGGCAAGTCGGGCCGAGATCATCGCCAGATCCTGACCCGCTACTACCCCGGTTCCACCATCGTGCAGATGCCGAGCAGTGGCGCCGCCGCGAGCGCCGAGCAGGCGTCGATGCCCACGGGTCGCTGAGGAGCACGCATGTTCACCGGACTCATCCAGCGCATGGGCGACGTGAGCGAGCGCCGCGACACCGCGACCGGAGTGCGCCTGTCCATTCGAGCGCCGGGCTGGCTGACCGATCCGCAGGCGGGCGAGAGCATCGCGGTGAATGGCTGCTGTCTCACGCTGGTGCACGCCACCGACGACACCTTGTGCTTCGACGTGATTCCGCAGACGCTGGCGCTCACCACCACTGGTGATCTGCGTGTGGGTGATCAGGTGAATCTGGAGCGTTCGCTGCGCGCCGATGCGCTGCTCGGCGGCCATCTGGTGCAGGGCCACGTGGAAGGCGTGGGCGCGGTGGTGGGGGTGGACCGCACGAATGGCCAGTGGCGCACGCGCATTTCGGCGCCGCCCGCCGTGCAGGCGCACATGATCGATCAGGGCAGCGTGACCGTGGATGGCGTCAGCCTCACCGTGGCCGCCACGGGTGCGGACTGGTTCGAGGTGGCGCTGATCCCCGAGACGCTGCAGCGCACCACGCTGGTGCATCGCATGGCCGGATCGCGCGTGAACATCGAGGCCGATGTGCTGAGCCGCATGGTGGCGGCCCAGGTGCAGCGGCAACTGCAGGCGCTCAGCCTGCGCGCAGCACCATCAGCGTGATGTCATCGGCGTTGGCCGACGCCATCATGGCGCGGTCCACGCGCTCGCCAAGCCGCTTCACGATCTCGGCCGGGCTGTCCACATCCAGCACCTGCTGGAAGGCCTGCACGTGCATCGGCGCCGGCTCCTGGCTGTTCACGCGCGAGGCCTGATCCTCGGGGAAAGCGGCCTCGAAGCCGTCTGAGTGCAGCAGCAGGCGATCGCCCGCGTGCAGGTCCACTTCCGTCTCCTCCCAGTGCTCGTCCTCGAACACGCCCAGCACGCCGCCCTTGCCGCGGATGAACTCCAGATGATCGTGGCCGCGCAGCACCACCGGCGCGGGATGGCCCGCGCACGCCACGCGCAGGCGAAGCGTGCGAAGATCGAGCACCGCGTACACGGCCGTGGCGAAGCGCGTGGCGTGCCCGTCGCGCGCCAGCAGTTCGCGGTTCACCGTGGCCAGCGCCTCGGCGGGGGGCACGATGCGATAGGTGCTGCCCGTGATCTGCTTGGTGGGAAGACTGCGCGCGATCACCATGGTCATCAGCGCCGCGGGCACGCCGTGACCCACGGCATCGGCGATGAAGATGCCCAGATGATGTTCATCCAGTCGCCGCGCGTCGTAGATGTCGCCGCTCACCCAGCTGGCCGGCCGCCACATGGCCGCCACCTGCGCTCGCGGCAGGTCGGGCAGCAACTTGGGAAGGAATTCGCGTTGCACCTGCGCCGCCAACTGCAGTTCGTCCTGCATGCGCGCCAGGTCGCCGCGCAGCCCGCCCACCATGCGTTCGGCGCCGCTGGCCTGCGTGCGCAGCCGATCCAGTTCGGGTTGGCG
>CAIPQY010000162.1 GCA_903867275.1 uncultured bacterium
GCACACCTTCGTCATGCAGAATGCGGCGCAGCGCGCGCGCGTAGGCCAGATCCTTGATCGGATTCACGCTGCCGCCGTGCAGCGGCGCGCCGAACCAACGCACGCCGGCCTGGGCAAGCGAGGCCCGCGTCGCTTCGTCGGCATGGCCGGTGATGGCGATCACCTCGTGACCCGTCGCCTGCGCGGCGCGGATCAGGCTGCCGCGGAAGGCCAGCACGCGGTGCGCGTCGCGACCGATCAGCGCGATCTTCATGATGCCGCACTCCAGTGATCGGCCCACGTGCGGTACATCAGCAGACACCAGAGTTGATGCGGGTCCACGCGACCGTCCTGCGCAAAGGCGTCATGCAGCGACTGCACGCGCGACGCATCAAGCAGCGGATCCTGACGCATGCGCGCGCTTGCAAGCAGGTCGCCGACCCACTCGCGCAGCGGCCCGCGCAGCCACCCTTCCAGCGGCACGGCGAACCCCGTCTTCGCGGCCGACATCGCTTCGGGTGGCACATGGCGACCAAGCACCTGCCGCAACAGCCACTTGCCGCGTCCGTGCCGCACCTTCATGTGCGCGGGCAGCGACCAGGCGAACGCCACCACGCGATGATCGAGCAGCGGCACGCGCACCTCCAGGCCGCAGGCCATGCTGGCGCGATCCACCTTCACCAGCACGTCGTCCACCAGATAGCCGGTCTGGTCCATGAACTGCTGGCGGCGCATGAAGTCGGGAAGGCGTGCGGCCGCATCGTCGTTCCACCAGTCATGCGCGCCAGCGGCGTGAGCAGGCGTGTTCGATGGCTCGAAGATCTGCGTCACGCAGCGATAGGCGCCGGCCTCGTCGTTGCACGCAAGCATGCGTGCCCACTTGTGCACACGCTCGCCTGCCTGTCGTGTGCGCAGTGGCGCCGGCAGAAGGGGGGCCGCGACCGCGAACACGCCATCCCATGCATCGCGCGACAGCGCCTGCACGCCGGCGCTCGCGAGTGCGCGCAAGGCGTGTGGCACGCGCCGCGTGCGCGACCAGCCACCGGCCGCGTGCACATGTCGGTGATAGCCGCCGAACACCTCGTCGCCACCATCGCCGGACAGCGCCACGGTGGCGTGCTGGCGCATCAGTCGGCTGATCAGCCAGGTTGCAAGCTGGCTGGAATCGGCGAAGGGTTCGTCGAAGATCTGCGGCATGCGGGGAATGCAGTCCAGCATGTCCGTCGCGTGGGCCTCGAGTTCCATCAGCGGCACGCCCAGTGCCTTGGCGGTTCGGCGCGCCCCCGCGCGTTCGTCGAAGCGTGCATCATCGAATCCAACGGTGAACGCGTGCAGGCGGGTTCGTGTGCCAGCCATGGCTGTCACGGCCGCCGAATCCACACCACCCGAAAGCAGCACGCCGATCGGCACATCCGACACCAGATGTTCCGCCGAAATGGAGTGCAGCAGGTCATCCAGACGTTCGGTCGCTTCCGCATCGCTGCATGCAAGTGGGTTGCGCGTGCCCTGCTCCGCCACGTCGAGCGCGTTCCACCAGCAGCGCAGGCGGTGGGCGCCGGTCGTCAGATCCACGCACAGCACATGGCCGGGGGGCACCTTGCATGCATCCTTCCAGATGCTGACATCGCCCGGCACGCACGCGTGCACGAAGAATCCGCTCAGTGCCACTGGATCGATGTGGCGCATGAGTCCAGGCACCTGCAGCAGGGCCTTCAACTCGCTCGCGAAGGCGAATGTGCCGGACTGCGCACCGCCGACCCACGCATAGTGCAGCGGCTTGATGCCAAGGCGATCGCGCACCAGATGCAGGCGGCGCTCATGCCGGTCATGCACCGCAAAGGCGAACATGCCGGCGAAGCGAGGCAGTGCGGCGTCGATGCCCCAGGCCTCGATGGCTCCAAGCATCACCTCGGTGTCCGAGCGTCCTCGCCATCGCGCGCCGGCCGCGGCGAGTTCGGTGGCCAGTGCCGGAGCGTTGTACACCTCGCCGTTGAACACGATCGCGTATCGACCCGAGGCGCTCTCCATGGGTTGATGGCCCGCGGGAGACAGGTCGATCACGCTGAGGCGCGCATGCGCAAGCCCCACCGCATCGCGGTCGTGCCACAGGGTGCCGGCGTCGTCAGGGCCGCGGTGGCGCAGGCACGCGCGCATCGCGTTGAGCGTGCCGGCGGGATCCGGAAGCCTGCGTCGTGTGTCGAGAACACCCGCGATGCCGCACATGCGAGCATGCTAGGGGACGCGTCGGAGGTCGCGTCGCGGTCGACGAGGCATGACGAGGTGCGAGGAGGTCGCTGATACCATCTCGAACGTGCTTGCAAGCCTGGTTCATTGGCCGGTTCGGGCCAAGCTTTTTGTCGCGATGCTCGCTGATGCGGCATTGATGTCGTGCTGCATGTGGTGCGCATATTTCCTGCGATTGTCCATCCGTTACGAGCGTATCGACGCATTCTGGACGGAGCCCCTCGATCGTTCGTGGAAGGTCATGGCGATCGCGGCGGCGGTGATCGCGCCCATCTCCCTGTACGCGTTCGGCTTCTATCGCGAAGTCACCCGATTCGTCGGATCGGTCATCACGTTTCGCATCGTGAAGGGCATTGCCGTCACCACGGCCGTCTTGCTCGGCGTCGCCTTGTTCGTGCAGTCACGACCTTCGATCGCAAGCATGCTGGGTGCCTCGATGCGCCTGGGAACCCTGCAACTTCCATGGCCGGTCTTGCCGATCTTCGGTGCCTTGGGAGCGTTGGCGCTTCAGGCAAGCCGCGTGGCAGCTCGTGGGCTGCTCGCCGGCGTGCGTGCGGGTTCTCGCGGCAACAATGTGGCCATCTATGGCGTCGGAGCGGCAGGGCTGGGCTTGCATGCCGCGATCGTTCACGGAGGACAGGAGCGGGTCGTCGCGTTCTTCGATGACAACCCCAAGATGGCGGGCCGCTCGGTCGACGGCATTCCGGTGTTTGCGGGTGATCGATGCGAGGAAGTGATCGCATCCCGAGACATTCGCACGGTGATGCTCGCACTGCCCAGGGCGGTTCGGAGTCGCCGAAGAAACATCATCGAGAAATTGACCGCGCTTGGCGCCACGGTGCTCACGGTTCCCACCATCGCCGAAATTGCGGATGGATCCGTGCGCATGGACCAGCTTCGCCCGGTGACGGTGGAAGACCTGCTCGGCCGCGCGCCGGTGCAGATCCAGGTCGAGGCCTTCGAGCGTCTGGTTGTCTCCAAGTGCGTGATGGTCTCCGGTGCGGGTGGCTCGATCGGATCAGAACTGTGTCGCCGAGCGATCCGTGCGGGCTGCGCACGGCTGGTGCTTGTCGATCAGAGTGAACGCCATCTGTACGAGATCGAGACGGAAGTTCGCGATGCACTTGCGCTCGAGCGGCGAACGCTCGATGTCGTCGCCATTCTTGGATCGGTGACCGATTCCGTGCTGATGGAGCGCGTGATGCGGCAGCATGGCGTCGAAACGGTGTATCACGCGGCGGCTGCCAAGCACGTGCCGATACTCGAGAACCATGAAAGTGTGGGCGTCGAGACGAACGTGTTCGGGACGCTGGTGATGGCCGAGGCCGCGGCAAGTGCGGGCGTGCAGGCATTCATCCTGATCTCCACGGACAAGGCTGTGCGCCCAAGCAGCGTGATGGGTGCAAGCAAGCGGGCCGCCGAAATGGTGCTGCAGGCGATGCACGCCCAGCGCTCCGGCGGTACCCGATTCGCGATGGTGCGCTTCGGCAACGTGCTGGGATCCTCCGGCTCGGTTGTGCCGCGCTTTCGTGCCCAGATCGAGCATGGCGGTCCGGTGACGGTCACGCACGCGGACATGGTGCGCTACTTCATGACCATCACGGAGGCCGTGGAGTTGGTGATGCAAGCCGGCGGACTGGCCGACGGAGGAGAGGTGTTCATGCTCGACATGGGCGAGCCGGTCCGGATCATGGATCTGGCCCGCAACATGATCCGCCTTGCGGGCTTTTCGGTGCGCGATCAGTCGCACCCTGGCGGCGACATCGAAATCGTGCAGACCGGCATTCGGCCAGGCGAGAAGTTGGTGGAGGAACTGCGTCTCTCGGATCAGGCGCTTCCAACCAGGCATCCGTCGATCGCGATCGTTCAGGAGCCCTATGCGCCTTGGGACCGGCTCGAGCCGCAGTTGCAGCGGCTTCGCGCCGCAGTCGATCAGCGCGATGACGCGCAGGTCCGCGGCATCCTTGGCGTGATGGTGGGTGGCTACAACGTCGAGGGTTCGAGGAGCGCTTCGGAACGGCGCTCCTGAAGGATTTCACCGCCTGCATCGCCGCTTTCGCGGCTACATTGCATCGGAGATGTCGCTCGAGGTCTTCGCAACCATCCTCGCCTCGTTCGCGCTCACGCGGATCCTGATCACGGTGTTGCCTCGCATCGGGTGGATGGATTCGGTCGGAGTCAGATCGTCGCATGCAAGCCCGACCCCGCGCGGCGGCGGCATGGCGTTCGTGCTGGTCGGGTTCGGTGTGGCCGCATGGATGTCGTGGCGAACCGAACCACTGGATTCGACGATGTTCTGGGGCGTCCTGATGCCGTCGCTCGCCGTCGCGATCGTGGGTGCCGTGGATGACGCGCGAACGCTTTCGCCGGGGCTCCGGCTTGCGACCCATCTTGGTGCGTCGATCTTCGGCGCATGGTGGTTGCTGCGTGTGCCGGCCGTTTCGCCGCTCCTCATCCCGCTTGCGGCGATCGGTGTTGCGTGGTCGATCAACCTCTTCAACTTCATGGATGGAGCGGATGGATTCGTCGCCACGCAATCCATGGCCGCGCTCGCGCTGCTTGCGATGCTGCTTGGCGTTTCAGGCACGGGTGCCGATGGCGCCATCGCCCTCGTGATCGCGGCCGCCGTGGCCGGATTTCTGCCATGGAATCTGCCGCGCGCCCGCATCTTCATGGGTGATGCCGGGAGTGGCTGGCTCGGTGCCGTGATCGGCCTGTTGCTTCTGCGCAGTGCCACGCAGGCCCCATGGATCGCTCTCGGCGTGACGACCTGGCTTGCGCCGTTGTGGTGTGATGCGACGGTGTGCCTTCTGCGTCGGGCGCTGCGGGGGGACGATGTCCTGCGGCCACACCGGATCCATGCCTACCAATGGCTTCTGCGTCGGGTCGGGAGTCATGGCAGGATGCTGTTGCTGTGGTGGGTGCCGCTGCTGACGGTGTATCTGCCACTCGCGCTGGCCGTGGCGCTTGGGCAACACCTCATCTTCGGAGCGGTGGCAGCCGTCCTTGGCTGCGTGCAGGCACTCCTGTGCGGCAGCGGCAGGTCCGAGGTCAAGGCGTGAGCACCGACACCACCGTCGTGCTCGGCGCGGCAAGTCCCGTTGGAACGCGATTGCTGCACGCGCTGTCCGGCACGGGCGACCGCGTGATTGCCATCAGTCGTTCAACGCACGCGGCGTTTCCGGGCATCGAAGTGCGATCGATCGATCTGGCGAGTTCGGACGCTGGGCGTCAAATGCGTGAACTGCGGCCGACTCGAATCCTGTGCGTGGCGCCGATCGTGGCAAGTGCGGCGGCGTTGCGTTTCACCGCCGAGGAAACGGGGGCGCGCATCGTCGCGTGCAGTTCCATGAGCACCATCGCCAAGAGCGCTTCGCCGCATGGTGCGGATCGCGAAGTCGCGCGGCAGCTTCTGCAGTCCGAGTCTGTCCTTCAGCACTCGAGCGTCTGGGGGCGATGCACCATCCTGCGGCCCACCATGATCTGGGGTTCCGACCGGGACAGGAATGTCGCCCGCCTTCGAGGGCTCGCGGCGCGCCTGCGAATGCTGCCGTGTCCAGGCGAACCGACAGGTCTTCGACAGCCGGTTCACGAGTCGGACGTCGCTGCGGCGATCGTTGCGACGGCACGGCATGAGGGCACGGCTGGTCGGATCATGGAGATCGGCGGGGGCGAGCGTCTCAGTGTCACGCAACTGATTCGGCGTGTGGCCGAAGCGTCGGGTGTGCCCGCCGTCGAGATCCCGCATGGGATCTGGTCGCTGCTTTCGGCGTGGCCAGTGCGACCAGTCGTTCGGCGATGGCATGGCGTGCTGAGTCGCATGCGGCAGGATCAACTGGCGGACAATCGATGCGCAGCCGACCTGATCGACTTCCGTCCCCGCGGATTCCAGCCTGCGCAATCCGATGCCGAGCCTCGATCCGGAGCGCGGTGATCAGTTGGTCATGCGTGTCGTGTAGGTGAGAAGGCCCAGCCACTCCTTCAGGCAGTGCTCCGACTGCGACAGCGCGATGCCTCGCGGCAGCAGCATCGTCAGGGAGAATCGCTCGGCCGCGCCTCGCGTGTCGAAGTCGCA
>CAIPQY010000163.1 GCA_903867275.1 uncultured bacterium
CCATGATGCGCGTGGGACTGGCGCTGAACCTGATCGCCATCGTGGTGATCACGCTGATGGCAAGCTGGATGCTGTGAGCGGGGTGGCCGCTACGCTGTCCGGTCGCAGGAGCCCCCGATGACCGACGCGCGCAATGTCGACACGAACCGACGCCCCCTGAAGCTGCACCTTGGTGGCTGGCAGGTGAAGGAAGGCTGGACCATCGTGAACGTGGAGGATCGCGCCGGCGTGGATGTGCGCGGCGATTGCCAGGACCTGTCCATGTTCGCCGACGGCAGTGCGAGCGAGATCTATGCGTCGCATGTGTATGAGCATCTTGGCTACGTGACCGAACTGCCGAAGGCCCTGACCGAGGCCGCGCGTGTGCTGATGAAGGGTGGCGTGCTGCGCGTGGCGGTGCCCGATCTGGAGGTGCTGTGCAACCTGTTCCTGCAGACGGCGCACGACCCCGACGCCCAGTTCCATGTGCAGCGCATGATCATGGGTGGACAGTCGGAGCCGCATGACTTTCACAAGACGGGCTTCTCCTTCAACATGCTGCGCGGCATGCTGCAGCACTTCGGATTCCGCGATGTGCGGCGCGTGGCCGGTTTCGGCCTGTTCAAGGACACCTCGGAACTCAGGTTCGGTGATGTGCCGATCAGCCTGAATGTGCAGTGCATGAAGGCTTGATGCCGCGCGTGGGTGCGCGGTTTGCCTAGGCTTGCAGTCACGGCAACGCACATGAAGACACTCCTTCTCACCGTCGGTTCGCATGGTGATGTCCATCCCTTCATGGACATCGCGGCGGCGCTGCAGCGTGCCGGGCACACGGCCACGCTGGCCACCAATCCGCACTACCAGCCGCAGATCCAGGGCAGTGGGCTGGCGTTCGCGGCGCTGGGTGCGCCCATGGACATCCGCGACGTGATTCGCGACCAGCCGGTGATGGACAGCGTGCGCGGGCCGCTGACCGTGATGCGCACGCTGCTGCTGCCCGAGGTGCCCGCGCTGGTGCAGCGCATGCGCGAACTGATCCGCGAGCTGAAGCCCGACGTGGTGGTGCACCATCCCATCCTGTTCGGTGCGCCATGGGCATGTGAACTGGAAGGTGGCGTGCGCACGGTGTCGGTGTCGCCCTCGCCGCTGCTGTGGGGCAACCCCAATGACGCGCTGGTGATGCAGCCGCTGCGTTCGCCCAATCCGTCGCGGCTGGGTGTGCGGGTGGATCTGGCGGTGGGAGGGTTCGTGCTGCGCTGGGCGCTGGATCCGGCGCTGAATCGCATGCGACGCGAGCTGGGATTGCCGCCGCTGCGCGGCAACCTGTCGCGCGGCGCCACGCAGGCCGATCTGAACCTCGGCATCTGGTCGCCGCTGCTGCGTGGGCCGCTGGAGGGTGATCCGCGCAATGCATGCATCACCGGCTTCACCTGGCACGATCGCGATCACACGCAGGAGACACCCGATGCGGAGCTGCAGGCGTTCCTGAACGCGGGCGAGCCGCCGATCGTGTTCGCGCTGGGCTCCACCGGCGTGCATGCGCCGGGCGCGTTCTTCGAGCATGCGGTGGAGGCATCGCAACGGCTGGGTGCGCGTGCGCTGCTGGTGGTGGGGCGTCAGCAGCCCGCGCCGCGCAACATGCCGGCCGATGCGCGCTTCAAGGCGGTGGCGTATGCGCCGTTCTCCACGGTGTTCCCGCGGGCCAGCGTGGTGGTGCATCACGGCGGCGCCGGCACCACGGCGCAGGCGCTGCGATCGGGGCGACCCGCGCTGGTCACGC
>CAIPQY010000164.1 GCA_903867275.1 uncultured bacterium
CCGCGCGCCTCGCCATCCTTGTCGGTGTACAGGTTGGCATCCGTGTACAGGTCGCTGGCCTGGAAGGCGGAGAAGTCGACGGGATCGGGCGAACTGCTCCAGCAGCCGCCGAAGAAGTCGGGGTTGGTGAGCTGCAGCCACAGCGAACTCCATCCGCCACTGGAGTGGCCGGTGAGCAGTCGTGCCTCGGGCCGCTTCACCAGACGGAAGCGATCCTCGAGCAACGGAATGAGTTCCTGCACCAGCGCGGCGCCGCGCGGACCGTTCATCACGCTGTCGGCGAATCCGTGATGGCCGAACGGACCCTCCGGATCGAGCACCACGTACACCGCCTGCGGAATGGCGGTCGGTCCCCGTGGAAGGCTGAGCAGCCGCTGCGTCTCGAGCGCCGCGCTCATGCGACCGCCAAAGCCCGGGATGACGTAGATGGTGGGCCAGATGCGGCGTGCGTGCGTGACATCGTGGTATCCGGGCGGCAGCACCACGGCGGCGCGATGCCGCACCGCACGACCCGTGGCGCGCGTGAGCATGGGGCTGGGCTCGTCGATCACCACCAGATCGGCGGACGCCGGCATCTCGAGCGGCGGTATCGCGGCACTGAACTCCAACTTGATGTGCTGGTCGGTGGCCGGATCCAGCGTCACCTCGATCGGCTCCGTGATCAGGTTGCCGGGCGCCAGCACGCCGCCCTCGTCACGGCTTCGCTTCAGTACCGCCTGCGCCATGAAGGTGCCCGTCAGCCCTTCGAGCGGACCAGGCCACATGGCTACATCGGCGCCGAGTTCCACGGGCACATCGGGCTGCAAGCCGGCGATCGATCGGCTGTAGATGGGCTGCGGATCGCTGAAGAACGGACCGTCGGCCGGATCGCCGCGCTCGCGACAGCGCGTGCTCTTGAGAAACAGCACGATGCGTCCGGACACCGGGCCGCGCCCGAGCAACGCCGCCTGTTTCGCTGGAAGCGTGAAGGTGACGCGATCGGCCGCCGCCGCGAAGTTGGTCGCGCAGCAGGACACGAGCAGCATCGCGGCAAGGACGCGGACGCGCATGGGAAGCGCATGCTAATCGCTAGAATCGCCCGCACATGCTGACTCGATGCCTCAATGCCGTGCTGGTCGCGCTCCTCGCATTCGCGCCGCTGTGCGCGTGCGAAGGCAACTCGCCGCTGGAGCGACACGCCGACCGGTTCCTGCGCGAGGGTGGACATGGACTGCTGGGCCAGACCGGCGAGGTGCAGAACCTCACCTTTCCCGACGCGGATGGCATGGTGCACGTGGTGGTGAAGAACGTGGAGGGCGATGTGCGCATCCGCGGCACGCACAAGAACGGCGCCGACACGGGCCCCACCACCGTGCGCCTTCGCCCGCACTCGACCGGCGGCAGTGGTCCGGAGGTGACCAAGCAGCTGGACAACATGAAGTGGAACGCGGAGATGAAGCCCCAGCTCGATGGCTCGCGCATCCTGGAGGTGACCATCGCGACCGACGACCCCACCGCGTGGTTCGTGAAGTGCGAGATCGAGGTCGACACCCCGCGCCTTGGCCGCGTGAGCGTGACCACCACCCACGGTCGCGTGCTGATCGTGGACAACCACGGCGGCGTGCACGTGAAGACAACCTCTGGCGACGTGCGCATGCTGACGCCGTGGCCGATCACCGAGCCCTGCTCGATCGATGACCGCGACGGCGACGTGGAATGGATCGTGCGCGGCGAATCGAGCGGCGCCTTCGACTGCGAAACCATCGGCGGCACCATGCACGTGTTCGCGCGCTACGGCCGCTGGATCGCCACCGACAAGCGCAACGACCACAACTCGCTGGCGTCCACGCTGAACGGCGGCACCAACCCGATCGTGATCCGCGTGACCGACGGCGACATCTACATCGCCACCGTGGAGGATCCGCACGACACCGGAACCTTCATCCGCCCCTGAGCCGCGCAACCGAGCCCGATCCAGATGAAGGAAGTGCAGGATCACTGGTTCAAGCTGGCCAAGCAGGAGGGCTATCGTGCCCGCAGCGCGTACAAGCTGCTGGAGCTGGATGA
>CAIPQY010000165.1 GCA_903867275.1 uncultured bacterium
CCGTCATCCGTATCGCCCTCGGCGGGCTTCTTCGTGGGCCTTTCGGAAGCGGCCACGCTGATCACGGTGAGTTGTGGGTACTGCTTCTGCAGCGCGTTCAGGTTTGGAATGTTGCGCACGCATGGTCCGCACCACGTGGCCCAGAACTCGACCACGTACACCTTGCCGGGCTCGAAGGCCTTCACGGCGTCGCCCTTCACCCATGTATCCACGGTGAGCGGTGGCGCAGGCGATCCTGCGGCCAGCACGGGCGTGGCCTCCGTCGGCGGCGCCTTGTCGCTGGGTGCGGTGGGCGGCGCGGGTTGCGCCGCAAGCATGAGACTGAACACCAGGGCTGCGCTGATCATGCCTTCTCCTTCTTGTTGCGCGCGGTGGCGGCCGCGTCGACGAGCCTCTTCACCATGCCAAGGCCGAGCACCGGATCCTTGGTGCGCTCGGGGTGCCACTGCACGCCCACATAGAACACGCGGTCCTTCAACTGGATGGCTTCCAGACAGCCGTCGGGGCTGCGCGCCATCTCCACGAACGGGCCAACTTCGGTGAGCGCCTGATGATGGCTGCTGGTGACCACACCCTTGCCGATGGCGCCATCGATGGTGTGTTCCTGATTCGACTGGTGGCGCTCGCCGCCCTCGATGACGTCGGGCACGTGCTGCGCCAGATGGCAGCCGCGATGCACGCCCATCATCTGCATGCCCAGGCAGATGCCCAGCACCGGCTTGTCGGGGCGCTTGTCCAGCGCGTCGAGAAGGCCAAACTCGCCGCTCTGGCGGTCGGCGTTCATCACGTCGCTCTTGGGATGCAGCTCCTGCCCGAACTTGCGCAGGTCGATGTCGTTGCCGCCGGTGATGATCAGTCCATCGACGGCGTCGACCAGGTCCAGCGCGTCGCCCGACTCGTGGGTGAGCAGCACCGGTACGCCACCTGCCGCGTGCACGGTCTGCACGTACTGGCGGTTCACGCGGTAGCTCACGAGGCCATTCACATCCGAGATGTCGCAGGTGATGCCGATGATCGGTCGGGACATGCGTCAGAGTGTACGACGCGGCGCGGGATGCAAGCCACGCCATGAGGCCACGAACGCCGATCCCAGCGCGAGCGTGGACAGCGTCCAGCCCAGCCCCATGCTCTGTCCAACGATGTGTCGCTCGGTGGCCTGCAGAGAAGGATCCGCCTCGGCGAGTCGGGCCAGGGCCGCGCGCTCACCCTGCGCGGCGGCATGCATGAGCGAATAGGTCTGTGCCTGCGCATCGGCTGGCAAGCGCGCCTGCACATGCGCGGCCATGAGCCGGTTCTCGGTGAGCAGGATGGTCGCGCCAACCACCGCCACACCCAGCGTTCCACCGATCTGGCGGAAGGTCTGCAGCAGCCCCGAAGCCTGCGCCCGGTGTTCGGCGCCCGCGCGGCTCATGGCATCCACGTTGGTGGGGCTCATCACGAAACCAAGT
Source organism: uncultured bacterium (assembly GCA_903867275.1). Lineage (GTDB taxonomy): Bacteria > Planctomycetota > Phycisphaerae > Phycisphaerales > SM1A02 > SYAC01. The sequence goes on from CAIPQY010000165.1 coordinate 1,449, forward strand.
CCGGTGCCAAGCACCGCCATGCCCACCGCAAGCAGCGGATAGCTCTGCATGGGTGCGGCCGCGGCCTGCATGCCCATGCCCAGCGTGGCCAGGCCGGTGCCGATCAGCGCCGGCACGCGAATGCCCACGCGGTCGTACAGCCGACCCGCGATGTGCACCACCACCAGGATCGGCACCAGCATGGGCAGCAGCGCCATGCCCGCCTTGAAGGGCTCGAAGCCCAGCACCACCTGCATGTACGCGCTGCCGAAGATGATGAGCCCGTTCATGCTGAACTGCATCGCGAACAGGATGAACGCGTTCACCAGAATGCCCGCGTCGCCGAGCAGGCGCATGTTCAGCAGCGGCGACGGGTGGCGAAGCTCCCAGCGGATGAACACCGGGATCAGCACCACGCCGATCACCAGGCCTGCAAGCACGTCGGCATTGGTCCATCCCTGCGCGTGACCTTCCATCAATCCATAGATGAAGGCGGGCAGGCCCACGAGCAGCAGCACGGTGCCCACGGGATCGAAGCCGGACGCTGGACGTCGCACCTCCACCGGCCGCGCGATGGCGGTGAGTGCCAGCGCGATCACGGCGATGGGCACATTGATCCAGAAGTTCCATGACCAACCGGCGAACTGCGTGAGCGCGCCGCCAATGGGCGGGCCAGCGGCCAGAAACAGCATCGGAATGCCGGCATACACCGCCATGGCCTTGCCGCGCTCGCCGGGCGCGAAGCTGCCCACCACCAGACTCGCGCTTGCCGGCTGCATCAGCGCACCCGCCACACCCTGCACCGCGCGCCAGCCCACGATGCCCACCACGCCGGTGCTCATGGCGCACCCGACGCTTGCGCCGGTGAAGGCCAGCACGCCGATCACGAACGACGGCACCTTGCCAAGCGCATCGGCGGTGCGACCGCCCAGCGCCACGGTGCTGGCCATCGCCAGGATGTAGGCGTTCACCACCCACTGTGTCTGCACATCGCTCAGATGCAGGTCGGCCTGGATCGCCGGAAGCGACACGCCCACCACCGTCACATCGAGCAGGATCATGCACAGGCTGCCGGTCATGGCCAGCAGCGTGAGCCACTTGCGCGGGGCGCCTGTCTCGATGGGGTGCGTCACGGCGCGCATGCTAGAGGCAGCGCGACGGTGCATGGTGAACGCGTGCGCTCAGCGACCCAGGTCTGCTGCGGTTGGCCGCAGCGGCGCGTCGCTGAAGTTGGCGCTCTGGCCAAGGAAGATGCGCGGATTTTCCAGCGTGATGCGGCGCACGGCGTCGGCGGCGTGACCGCGTGCGCGCATCACTGCGGCGGCCTTCGGCACGGCCAGCGGATCGCTGTGACCCCAGTCGCCGGCGCTGTTGATCCACAGGCGCTCGGTGCCGTGCATCTCGATGATGTCCACCGCGCGCGCGGCGGTGCACTTGGTGTCGGGGTACAGCGTCATGCCCGCCCAGAAGCCCGCGTCCAGCACGCTGCGCACGGTGTGCTCTTCCACATGGTCGATCAGCACGCGACCGGGTTTCAGCTTGCCTTGATTGCGGATGGCATCCAGGATCAGGCGCGTGCCCTTGCGCTTGTCCTCCAGATGCGGCGTGTGCACCAGCACCAGCGTGTCGAACTTCGCGGCCAGTTCCAGGTGCTCCTCGAACACCGCAAGCTCGGTGCGGCTGTTGCGGTTCAGGCCGATCTCGCCGATGCCCAGCACATTGGGTCGCTGCAGGAACTCCGGGATCAGCCCCATCACCTCGCGTGCGAAGCCGTGGTCCTCGGCCTCCTTGGGATTGATGCAGATCCAGGCGTGATGACGGATGCCGTAGGCGGCGGCGCGGCGCGGCTCGCTGTCGGTGAGTTGGCGGAAGTAGTCGTGGAAGCCCTGCGCACTGCTGCGGTCGTAGCCCGCCCAGAACGCCGGCTCGGTGATGGCCACACAGCCCGCCACCGCCATGCGGGCGTAGTCGTCGGTGGTGCGGCTGACCATGTGCACATGCGGATCGATGTACATGGTCAGGCCTTCCTCGGCACGCCACGCGCGGCCTTGCCGTCGGCCTTCGCCGAAGGTTCGGTGGTGGTGTCGCTCCACAGTTCCAGCATGCGGCGCGCACGCTCGGGTTGGCCATCCAGTGCCACGCGCAGCGCATCGCAGATGGCGCGCACGCGCTCGTCAGCCAGTGCATCGGCGGGTGCGCCGGCCGCGGGCGTGGCGCGCTGCACGCGATCCAGGAACGCAGCCACATCCAGCGCACGTCCACGCGCCTCGATGAAGCCCAGCTGGATCAGCTGTTCGCGATCAAGCGGTGGTTGGCCGGGCGCGCTCATGGGTTGAGTCTACGGCCGCAGCCACAGGCGGCCGGCGCCAAACATCACACAGGATCGCCGAACAGAAGCAGGAACAGCGCGATGTCGCCGGCGCCCACGTTGCCGTCGTAGTCGAGATCGGCGGGGCAGTCGGCGGCATCGGCGCAGACGCCCCAGTCGAGCAGCGCCAGCGCGATGTCGCTTCCAAGCACGAAGCCGTCGCCGTCCAGGTCGCCGTTGCGCGGCTGCGTGCCCGTGATGGTCAGGTCGGCGTCGTTCATGTCGCCGCCGGAGTTCCCGAGCGCGTCCTTGGCCAGCACGCGGATGCGGGCCTGCGTGCTGGAGAGGTCAGGCACGGTCCACGTGAACGCGCCGTCGTTGGCCTCGTTGGCCGCGATGGTGTTGAACGTGGCGCCGCCGTCGGTGGACAGCTGGATGTCGACCGCGCTGATGTCGCGCACATGGTCGCTGATCCAGTTCACCGCGACCACGCTGCCAGGCGCGAGGGACTGCGCGGTGTTCAGGTTCTTCACATAGGTCACCGGGTTGTTGCCACCGGTGCTGGCGGGCACCTGCATCATGATGCAGTGCATGGCGCCCGCCGCGCTGATGATGCCCTCGCAACCCACCTGCACGACGGTCTTGCCGGGACAGGCCGCCTGCCACGCCGCCAGCGCCTGCGCGTTGTAGGGCGACACGGTTGCGTTCGTGTAGCTCGGGATCATCACCACGCTGTTGCAGATGGTGGCGTTGGTGTAGGTGTAGTGCACGCCGCCAACCGCGAAGGCGGGCACGCGCGTCACCGCCCAGCCGCGCGAGATCATGTCCGCGGCGGTGGCGTCGCAGATCAGATCCTGCGTGCTGCCGCTGTTCAGGGGCCAGTCGCTGATGATCACGCTCTTCGCCGCCACCGGGATGAACCACATGTCCACGTGGCCGGTCGCGTCGATCGCGGTGGGGAACTGCGTCCAGAACTGCGTGAAGATCCCGTAGTAGGCCTTGAAGATGTCCTTGATTTGCTGCTCGGTCTTCGACGGGTTGTTCGTGACCGTCAGCGTGGTGGCGTAGCCGGTTTCGGGTTCGGCCATGTGGTA
>CAIPQY010000166.1 GCA_903867275.1 uncultured bacterium
AGGTTCTTCACGTCGGCGAACCAGTCGGCCGCCTCAGCGGGCTGCGCCAGACGGTCGCGTTCCGACTGCACCAGCGACTGCACATCCGCGACGAAGATCTCGAAGGGCACGCCGGCGCGACGCAGCGTGGGCAGCACATCACGATGCACGCGCCAGTCGCTGGGTGCACCGATGCCCGGCGCATGCGACCACGGATCGTCGCTGAGCTGGTTCATCAGCATCAGGTCCTGCGCGTTGCGAAGCGTGACGCGGATCACCATCTCGTCGTCGTAACGGGTGACGGGTTCGGCCTGCGGCGCCTCGCCCAGCGGAACCTCGACCGGTACATCGACCGGCGGCGCGGCCCCAAGCAGGCACGCGAGCGAGCAGACGACAGCCATCGTGGAGAGGATCTTCACCCCGACAAACTAGTCGGGGACCCATCAAAGGCCAACAGGAAGATGCAAATCGGTTCGAATCGGCACCGAATGTCCGCATGGAACGCCCCGGTTGACCCGGCAGCCCATCCACGCCACGCTCCCGTGATGCTTCGCCCCACCGCCGCGTGCCTGACCCTGCTTGCCTGCCTCCTCGCCGCGTGCACCGGCGCCGACCAACTTGGCGAGCCGTGGGGCAGCCCCATGCAGTACACCACCGCCCTGCCCGACACCCCATATCCACCGCGCGATCTGGTGATGTTCGACGGCGTGAACGGCCGCGTGGTGATGTGGGCCGACATCATGCGACTCGCGCGCCGCACCGACGTGATCGTGGTGGATGGTTCCGCCAGCGACGCCGGCGCGGTTGCGGCGCGCAACGCGCTGGTGGACGACGTGCAGTCGTCCTTCCCGCCCGTGGTGGTGGTCGACTGCGACCAGGATGCCGATGCATGCGCCGATCTGGTGCACGATGCTTGGAATCAGAAGCCCCGCCGCGTGGTTGTTCGCAGCACCGGACCCGATTCGCTGCAGACCGTGTCGCGCGCGATCCGCGCACGCAGCCTGTTCACCAGCGTCACCACCGTGGCGCTGGTGCCGTCGGCTGCCCGATTCCTGCAGGAAGGCGATCGCGAGCGCGCCGATGTGGTGATCTACACCGCACCCACACGCGTGGTCGCCCCCACCGATCTGCCTGCAAAGAAGCCCGCCACGCGCTGATGCGCGCGCCCGGGATGCCTCAGCGCACGAGCTTCTGCAGCTCGTCGTTGTTCTTGGCGATCTTGTACATCTTCTCGATCTTCATCATGGCCATCAGGGCCTGCAGATCCTTGTTCATGCCGAACAGGATGCTGGTGGCGCCCTGCGCATTGGCCAGGTTGCGGCACGCGATGCACATGCCAAGGCCCATGCTGCTCATGAAGTTCACGCTGGTCAGGTCGAGCACCATGTGCTTGATCGCCTTGCCGTGCTTCTTGAAGTAGGGCGCGAACTCCTCGGTGATGATGGGGCTCTCGCGCTGACCGATGTTGGGACCGACCAGCCGCAGGATGAGCACGCTGCCGTTCCACTTGATGCCGATCAGGGGCGTGGTCTTCTCGTCGGGGAGTTCGGCGGGTGCGTTGGTCATGGGTGGTGGTCCTTGCGGGGTGTTCTTATACCACGCCCGAGCGCAGCGACGCGCTCACGGGCGCTGCACGGCTTCCGGGGGAACCAGCGCCAGCAGCGTGCCGCGACCCTCGCCCGGGTGCATGTCGAACACGGCCACGGCACCCTTGGCCACGGCCACCAGGGCATCGCCGCCAAGCAGGTGACCGATCAGTTCGCTCAGCACCGGCTCATGGCCCACCATCGCCACGCTCGCCTGATCCGCGCGCGCCCGGAGTTCCTGCAGGATCGCCTGCACCGCGGCCTGACCGCCCTCGGTCTCCAGCGCGCGGCAGCGGATGGGATCGGGCCAGCCGGTCTCGTTGCACAGGATTGCGGCGGTGTCCCAGGCGCGCACCCAGCCGCTCGACAGCACCGCCGCGGGCGGTTCGATCCAGCTTGGCACGCGCGACGCCAAGCGCGCGAAGTCGCGACGCCCACCCTTGGTGAGCGGACGCTGCGTGTCGTCGGGCCAGCTCTTCGCGTCGCGATCCTTGGCCCGGGCATGTCGCACGATGATCAGCCGCATGAAGGCGCATGCTAGTGCAGCGGATACCTTGCGCCGCATGACGGCGCTCACCGTGCTGAATGCTCGCGTGCTCACCATGACCGGCGGCGGTCCACGACGCGGCGCGGCCATGCGCGAAGTGGGCGTGATCGAGCGCGGTTTCGTGCAATGCGAGGGGGAACGCATCGTGCGCGTGGGTTCCGGCGCGCCCGAACGCGTGCAGGGCGATGTGATCGACGCCGCAGGTCGCGTGTGCATGCCGGCACTGGTGGACGCGCACGCGCACCTGTGCTGGGGCGGCGATCGCTGGAGCGAATGGGAGCAGGTGCGTGCCGGCGTTCCCTACGGCGACATCCTTGCGGCGGGCGGCGGCATCCTGAGCACCGTGCGCGCCACGCGCGCAGCAAGCGAAATGGAACTGGCGGCCGGCGTGCGCGAGCGTCTGCACGCGATGGCGCGACTGGGCATCGGCGCCACCGAGGCGAAGTCGGGCTACGGACTCGAGCCAGCGAGTGAAGCACGCATGCTTCAGGCGATCGAGATGGCGGCGAGCGATTCGCCCATCACGGTGCGGCGCACGTTCCTGGGCGGGCACGCCATTCCACCCGATGACGCGGCGTGGCCCGAACGACTGGTGCGCGAGGTGATTCCCGATTTCGCGCGACGCTTTCCGGATGCGGCGGTGGATGCCTTCTGCGAGAAGAACGCCTTCAGCGTGGAGCAGGCGCGTGCGGTGCTGCGCGCGGCGCGGGCGGCGGGTGTGCCGGCGCGTCTGCACACCGATCAGTTCAACGATCTCGGCGGCGCGGCGATGGCCATCGAGGAAGGCGCGCGCACGGTCGATCATCTTGAGGCTTCGAGCCAGGCCACGATCACGCGCGTGGGTGCCGGCCCCGCGATCGCCGTGCTGCTGCCCTGCTCGGGCTACGCGCTCGACGGCCGCTATGCGCAGGGCCGCGCGTTGATCGATGCGGGCGCGGCCGTGGCGCTTGGCAGCAACTGCAATCCGGGCAGCGCGCCCACCGTGGATCTTCGTTTCGCCATGCATCTGGCGGTGCGGCACTGCGGGCTGTCGTGCCACGAGGCACTGGTGGCGGCCACAGCGAACGCCGCGCATGCGCTGGGAGTGGGTGATCAGATGGGGTCGCTTGCGCCAGGCATGCGCGCGAACCTGATCGTGCTTGCCGAGCACGACGAGCGCAGCCTGGTGCACGGATTCGGTGGCCCGGCACCCGCGCACGTGGTGCTGAGCGGTCGCACATTGGCCTGAACATTCGTGGCACCGCGCCGCGATACCATCGCGCCGTGATTCTTCGCACCGCCAAGGAAATCGAGGATGCGCGCGCCGCCGCCATGTGCGTGGTGGAGACGCACCGCCGACTCGCCGGCTGGCTGCGCGTGGGTCGCACGCTGGCCGAGGTGGACGCCTTCTGCGGCGCCATCTTCGAGGAACTGAAGTGCAAGAGCGCCTTCATCGGCTACAAGGTGCGAGGCCACCCGCCCTTCCGCAGCCACACCTGCCTCAGCGTGAACGACATGGTGGTCCATGGTGAGCATGACGCCACGCCGCTGGCCGAGGGCGACCTGCTGGCGCTGGACATCGGCGTGAAGCACCGCGGCATGATCGGCGACGCGGCATGGACCTACTCCATCGGCTCGGCCACGGAGATGGGCAAGCGCCTGCAGGCCTGCGGCCGCGAAAGTCTGCGTCGCGGCATCGCGGCGATCAAGGCGGGTCGACCCATGATCGAATGGGCGAAGGCCGTGCAGGGTTATGTGGAACGCGACTGCCGCTTCCATCTGGTGCGCGGCCTCGGCGGCCACGGCATCGGCCACACGCTGCACGAAAGCCCCTACATCGCCAACACGCCGCCGTCGTATCCCGGCGAATGGACCGAGGCCTGGAAGCCCTTCGAGAAGGGCATGCTGATCGCGGTCGAGCCCATGATCAGCGCCGGCACCACCGAGATCCGCTCCAAGGGCAACGCGTGGCCCATCTGGACCGCCGACGGCAGCCTGAGCGTGCACTACGAGGCCGACGTGATGGTGACCGAGGGTGGCTGCGAGGTGTTCACCGCGGCGCTCGATGAACTGCCGGATGTGGTCGGGGGCAAGGCGTGAGCGACCGCCCTCTCGCCGTGCTGGTGGAAGCGATCCACGCGGCGGCCGATGGTCCGCTGCGCGAGGCGGGCTTCGATGTGGAGCGGCTCGACCGAAGCCCGGATGCATCGCAGCTTGCCGCGCTGCTTGCGCGCGCCACGGTGATCGGCCTGCGATCGAAGACGCGTCTGCCCGCCACATCGCTCTCGGCCGCGCAACGACTCGCCGCCGTGGGCTGCTTCTGCATCGGCACCGATCAGGTGGATCTGGCGTGCGCGGCACGCACCGGCGTGCCCGTGTTCAACAGCCCCTTCTCGAACACGCGCAGCGTCGCGGAACTCACGCTTGCAGAGATCATCGCGCTGTCGCGACGCCTGTTCGACAAGAGCGCGCAGCTGCACACGGGTCTGTGGGACAAGAGCGCCAAGGAAAGCCGCGAAGTGCGCGGCCGCACGCTGGGCATCGTGGGCTACGGGCACATCGGCAGCCAACTCAGCGTGCTGGCCGAAGGCCTGGGCATGCGCGTGGTGTACTTCGACATCGCGCGTCGGCTCGCGCTCGGCAACGCGCACGCGCTGCCCTCGCTGCAGGCGGTGCTGGAAGCGTCCGATGTGGTGAGTCTGCATGTGCCCGACACCGATCGCACGCGCAACCTGATCGGCGCGAAGGAACTTGCGCAGATGAAGCGCGGCGCGGCGCTGATCAACAACAGCCGCGGCAAGGTGGTGGATCTCGAGGCGCTCGCGGCCGCACTGCGCAGCGGCCATCTCGCGGGCGCCGCGGCCGATGTGTTCCCCGAAGAGCCCGCCGAGAACGGCCAGGGCTTCCGCACGCCGCTCGCCGGACTGGGCAACGTCATCCTCACGCCGCACATCGGCGGCAGCACCGAGGAGGCGCAGGAAGCGATCGCGGTGGACGTGGCCGAGAAGCTGGCGCGTTTCTGGAAGCACGGCACCACGGCCACGGCGGTCAACTTCCCGCAGGTGGATCTGCCGCAGGTGAAGGATGGTCTGCTGCGCATCCTGCATGTGCACCGCAACGTGCCCGGCGTGCTGGGCAAGATGCACACGCTGCTGGCGCAGGCGGGCATCAACATCCACGCGGAGTTCCTGCAGAGCGACAGCGACACCAGCTTCGTGATCCTGGATGTGGATCCCTTCGGCGACGCCACGCTGCTCGATGGCCTGGGCGCCATGCCCGAAACCATCCGCATGCGCATCGCTCGCTAACGTCCGCGTAACAGGGACGGGGGTCTGTATCGGACGCTCGCGCATCGCTCCCGCGGCTCATCCGCTTGATTCAGCCTGCATCCGCATCTGGCCAGCCTGCGCCGCGTGGGTCTGATACAGACCCCCGTCCCTCATATCGGGCGTTGCAATCGGTACCTTGCCCGGATGCTCAACGCGATCCTTCCGCTGGTGCTGGCCCTCGCCGGCAATGACGCCGCCGCCCCGCTCGCACCCGTCACCGAGACGATCCACGGCGAAACCTTCGTCGACGAGAATCGCTGGCTGGAAACGCTGGAGGCCGAGTCGCCCGCCGTGCGCGACTGGACCACCATGCAACTCGACCGCACACGCGCCGCGCTGGACGCGCTGCCCTGCCGCGCGCGCATCGCCAGCACGCTGGAACCGCTGATGAAGCTGCCCAGCGTGGGCATGCCCGGCATGCACGGCGACTGGGCCTTCTTCGGCGAGCGCACCGGCGACCAGAACCAGGGCGTGCTGAAGGTGCAGAAGGGCACGGACCCCGCAAGCCGCGCCACCGCGCGCACGCTGATCGACCCCAACACCATGGACGCGAAGGGACTCACCTCGCTCGACTGGAACAGCCCCAGCGAGGACGGCACGCTGCTCGCCTACGGCACCAGCAAGTCCGGCAGCGAGATGAGCGAGCTGCACGTGATGGATGTGGCCACCGGCGCGCTGAAGCCTGACGTGATCACCGGCAAGGTGAACTTCGAGGGCTGGACCCCGAGCAACGACGGCTTCCTGTACAGCGCGCTCGCCAACCCCAAGGATCCCTACAGCCGCGAGGTGCGCTTCCACGTGCTTGGCAGCGACGTGAAGAACGATCGACTGATCCTGAAGCAGACCAACCCCAGCGAGATTCCCTTCGCGGGCCTGAGCCGCGATGGCCGCTGGATGATCACCGGCTTCAGCCGCGGCTGGCAGGCGAACGACCTGTCGGTGATGGACTTCAAGGCCTGGCGCGAAGGTGGCGCCGACCGCTTGCCCCCCGTCATCGAGATCGCCAAGGGCCTGCCCGCGAAGTTCACGCCCATCGGCTTCGACGGCGCGCGCATGTACATGATGACCACGCTCGACGCGCCGCACGCGCGTCTGGTGGCGGTCGACCTTGCCAACGCCGCGCGCAGCAACTGGAAGGACATCATCCCCGAGCCCAAGGACGAGGTGCTCGAAAGCGTGGGCTTCACCAAGGGCGCGATGGTGGCCGCGTTCACCAAGCATGTGTGCACGCGCCTCGAGCGCTTCGATCGCTCGGGCAAGAGCCAGGGCGAGATTCCGCTGCCCGGCCTGGGTGCCGCCACCTACAGCGTGGACGAGGATCGCAACGACGCCTTCATCAGCTACACCAGCTACAACGAGCCGCGCAGCGTGTATCACGTGGCCGATCTCGCCAACCCCAAGCCCGTCATCTGGTGGAAGCCGAACGTGCCCGTCGATCTCTCCAAGTGGATGGTGGAACGCGTGCGCGTGGCCAGCAAGGACGGCACCATGGTTCCGCTGTTCATGGTGCGCCGCAAGGATCTCGCGCCCACCGGCGACCACCCGTGCCTGCTGTACGGCTACGGCGGCTTCAACGTGAGCCTGGAGCCCGGCTTCAACCCCAGCATCACGCCGTGGGTGGAGGCAGGCGGCATCTACGCCGTGGCCAACCTGCGCGGCGGCGGCGAGTACGGCGAAGACTGGCACGAGGCCGGCATGCTGGGTCGCAAGCAGAACGTGTTCGACGACTACTACGCCTGCGCGGAGTGGCTGATCGGCAACAAGTGGACCAACGCCAACCACCTCGCCATCCAGGGCGGCAGCAACGGCGGCCTGCTCACCGGCGTGGCCATCACGCAGCGACCCGACCTGTTCTGCGCCGCCATCAGCGCGGTGCCGCTGCTCGACATGCTGCGCTACCAGAACTTCCTGCTCGCCAAGTACTGGGTGCCCGAGTACGGCAGCAGCGAGAACGCCGAGCAGTTCGGCTGGCTGCGCGCCTACAGCCCCTACCACAACCTGAAGAAGGGCACGAAGTACCCCGCGGTGCTGTTCACCGCCGGCGAGAACGACAGCCGCGTGCATCCGCTGCACGCACGCAAGATGGCCGCGCGCATGCAGGCCATGAACGCGAGCGACACCGGCGCCAATCCGGTGTTCCTGTGGGTGGACCGCGAGGCTGGCCACGGTCAGGGCAAGCCGCTGGCCGCGCGCATCCGCGATCAGGTGGACCAGTGGTCCTTCCTCATGTGGCGCACGGGGCTGTGCGATTCGTACGCGAAGCAGCCCGCGGGCAAGTGATCAGCCGATCACCTGCAGGCGCGCGAATTCCTGGATCAGCGTCTTGCTGCCCACGGCCTTGAAGGCCACGCGCAGCGCGGTGCTGCCGCCACGCGGCGTGACCGACTCCACCACGCCGATGCCGAACAGCGGGTGACGCACGCGCGTGCCCACGCGCATGGCGCCCGCGCGCGGCGCGGCGCCCGTGAAGCCGTCGAACTGCGAATCGCTGGCATCCTCGCGCGCCACCTCGGGCGGCAGTTCGCGCACGAACATGCTCTCCACCGTGGCCATCGGCTGCCCTCGCATGGTTCGCGTGGCGGCGCTCGACATCATCAGGCGATCCTCCGCGCGCGTCATGCCCACGAAGCACAGGCGGCGCTCCTCCTCCAGATCGCTGGGTGAATCCATGCTGCGCGCGTGCGGCAGGCTGCCCTGCTCGAGGCCCACCATGCACACCACGCCGAACTCCAGGCCCTTGGCCGCATGGAGCGTCATCAGCGTCACCGCGCCGGTCTCGGGGTCGAAGGCGTCGCTGTCGGCCACCAGCGCGATGCGCTCCAGGTACGCGCGCAATCCATCCAGCGCGGTGCGCAGCGGCGGCGTGCCTTCCATCTCGCCGCTCTCCTGCGCCATGCGCTCGGTGATGAACTCCGCCGCCGCGCTCACCACCTGCGCCAGGTTCTCGGTGCGGCTCTCGCCGTCATCCGGCGACTCGCGATCCTCGGCCAGATAGTGCGATTCCAGGCCGCTCTCGCGCGCGACGCGACCCACCAGCTCGCCCAGCGCCTCCACCGACGAGGTCTCCGCCTCGCGCCGCCACGCCAGGATCGTCTCGGCCAGCTTGCGCGCGGAGTTGGCCGCACGCGCGGAGGCGCCGGCCTCCTCCGCCACGCGAAGCGCCTCGATCAGCGGCAGCTGCCGCTTGGCCGCATGCAGCTCGATGCGCGACAGACTGGTGTCGCCCAGCCCGCGCGTGGGCACGTTGGCGATGCGCGCCAGCGCCAGTTCGTCATGCGGATTGCCCGCCAGACGCAGGTACGCCACCAGGTCGCGCACCTCTCGGCGGTCGTAGAAGGCCGTGCCGCGCACCACCTGATGCGGCATGTCGGCGCGTCGCAACGCTTCCTCCAGCACGCGGCTCATGCTGTTCATGCGGTACAGCACCGCCATGCTGCGCCACGGCACGCCGCGCTTGCCGGCCTCGCGCAGTTCCTGCACCACGCGCTGCGCCTCGTCGCGCTCGTCCACGCAGCGCACGTAGCGCGGCGCCTCGCCCTCGCCGCGCATGCTGCGCAGCTCC
>CAIPQY010000167.1 GCA_903867275.1 uncultured bacterium
CGCGGTGCGCATCACTGCAGTGTGGAGAGGTAGGCGACCACGTCACGGATCTCGCGCGGCGTGAGCAGCACGCTCATGGTGGGCATGGCGCTGGTGGGGCCGAAGCCCGGAGCGATCTTCGCGTTGGGAACGATGAGGCTTTCCAGCAGCCCCTTGCGGTCGTAGCGGCGCGCGACGCCCTCGAGCGATGGCGCCGCGTGACCACCGCCACCCGCGAGCGCGTGGCACCGCAGGCATTGCGCGCCTGCGTGTCCGTTCAGCACGCGACGACCGCGTTCGGCATTGCCGCCCTCGAGGCACATCATGAACGGCGCGAGCGGGTCGGCCGAGGACTGCGCAGCCTTCCATGCAGCGACCGGATTCGTTGTGGAGGCGCGCGACAGGTAGGCCTCGTAGACATCGAGCTGCAGCGCCGGTGCGAGCGAGCCGTCGAGCAGGTCCGTGGCAAGCGTCGCCAGTTCCGTGTCGGCGTCCGGAGACTGGATCGCGGCGAGCGACCGGATGGCGGCCTGACGCTCCGGAATCGATCCATCCTTGAGTGCAGTGCGCAGCAACGGCAGGGCGGCTGCAGGATCGCGTCGAGCGAGTGCGTCGCGGGCCGCCGCGCGCAGGGCCGCATCATCGGATGCAAGCGCCACCTTCACGGCCTGGTCGAGTGGTGCGCCGCCATCGTGTTCAAGCTGCTGCAGGCAGGCGATGCGTTCGGACGAATCCGCCTTGGGGTCGAGCACGGTCTGCAGCGCGGCCTTCGGGTCGAGCGCGATGCCGGCCTTCGCGGCCAGCTCGCGCGCCTTGTCGCGCACAGCCTCGTCGGGTGCGTTCGCCACCAAGGCTGGCAGGCGATTGGTGAGCGTGCGCTTCCACGCAGCCTGATCGCGGGAGGCCGGATCGATGACGATCACGTGGCCCTGCACCGGCTCGCGTGGTCCGGGTGCGGCCCACTCCGCCAGCGCTTCGATGGCAAGCAGTCGGGCCGCCGGCGGAATGCGCGAACTGCGGGCGAGCTCCGCCAGCCGCGCCACGGCGGCAAGATCGGACACGCGCCTGTTGGCCGCGATCACGCGGCGCAGCAACGGAAGCGTGCGCGGATTGTCGGCCGTGAAGCCGCCCACATCCGCGTTCGACGCCGCGTCGGTGAACCGATCGCCGAGCGCCGCGAGGCCGGGCATGGCCGCGTTGATGTCGAGGTCGTTGATCGCACGGGCCGCTTCCAGCGCAACGCCCGTGTCCGGATCGAACAGCAGACGCTCGATGGCCGGATCGCGCATGCGACGCATGGCCAACACCGCACCCATGCGCACCTGCGCGAAGCCATCGGCCGCCATCGTCTGCAGCTTGGCGGAGTCGCCGATGCGCGCCAGCGCCACGGCGGCCGCATGGCGAAGCCACGGATCGCGGTTCTCGTTCTCCCACAGGATGGCGGTGAGTTCGGGAATGGCGTCCGCATCCTTCAGCCTGCCGAGTGCGCTGCAGGCCATCGAGCGCACGCGCGCGGATTCCTCGGTGGCGAGCGGGCGCAC
>CAIPQY010000168.1 GCA_903867275.1 uncultured bacterium
AGCCACGCCGTGCGGCCGAGCGTCTGTGGATGTGCGGGCGCCTTCGCGACGGCTTCGGTCTCGTTCATTCAGCCTCCAAGTGCCACGCCGACAAGTCCATGGAAGAGTCCAGCGGGCGCGGCGTGCCCGGTGAACATGGCGAACTGCATCTCGGCCTGACGCATGAACATGTGCGTGCCATCCACCACGCGCGCGCCGCGACTGGCGGCCAGGCGCACCAATGGCGTGACGCGCGGCTTGTAGATGGTGTCCATCACCACCACCGAATCATCCAGCGGCACATCATCGGGCAGCGGGCAGCCCTTGGCATCCGGTCCGCCTTCGAGCCCGACGCTGGTGGCATTCACGAACGCATGGAAGCATCCGCAGCCGAGTTCATCCATGCGCCCCGCCACCACATGCGACTCGCCGCCGCCCGGGATGGGCTTGCGATGCAGGTCGCGCTCGATGGCTTCGGCACGCGCATGCGTTCGATTGAAGATCACCACCTTCGCGCCGGCGAACGAGAGTCCGGTCGCGATGGCGCGCGCGGCCCCGCCCGCACCAAGCAGCGCCACGCGCTTGCCGGCCCACGTTGCGCGCGCGGCATCGCCGCCTTCGATCGCGGATGGCTCCATGCCCGACGCAAGCGCCGTCGTGGCCGCCGGGTCGATGCCAAGCGCCATGCTCAATGCGGAGGCGGCGGCCGGCGCATCGGTGTTGGCGGCCCGCAGTGCGCCGCGCTCCCCCACCACCAGCGTGTTCGCGGCACCACAGCGCTCGGTGACGGCATCCAATGTGCCGCCACGCTCGCGCACCAGTCGCACCAGGTGCTCCTTGTGCGGCATGGTGACGCTGAGTCCACCAAGATCCAGCGGCTTGAAATCGAGCAACGCATGCACGCTGGCCTTGAAGTGCTCCCACTCTGGCGGCACGGGCAGCGGCACGTAGCAGCCGTCGAAGCCGATCGCGCCGAAGCCGGCGTTGTGCAGGTGCGGACTGAGCGAATGCTCGATGGGCCAGCCCACCACGCCGAACACGCGCGTGCGCGGCGTGATCGAATCGAAGCGATACAGCTCGCGCAGCTGCGACACGGTGGGTTGCCCGGGCGCCGTGCCCGGGTCGCCCTGCGCGCGCGCGTAGGTGAGGAAGGCACCGAACTTGGCGCCGAGCACGCGCGAGGCCATGCCGTGCGCGCCCATGCACAGCGCCACCGTGGGCTTGGGCGCCTGCTGCAGCAGCTCGAACGCCTCGATGCAGTCGCGCACGCTGCGCGCTTTCCACGCCAGCTTGGCCACGGCGCAGGCGGAATCGTTCCACATGGCGGTTGCGCGACGCGTGAGATCGCTGGGGCGGCCATCGAAGTCGTGGCTGCTCAGCATGAGACTGGTCTTCAGGTCGCGCACCTGACGCGCGTGATCCACCGCCAGCAACACCTTCTGCCGGATGTTGGCGCTGCGCGCCAGATGCGCCAGCTCGAAGTCGATGTAGCGCGGCCCGGGATCGGCGGTTCCGATCGCCTCGAGCATGCTCACGCGGTCGGTGTCCTCGCCGCGGAAGTTGCCTCCCTCGGTCGCGCTTCGGATGGTCACGATGCAGGGCGCGGGGCTTTCGCGCACCAGACGCAGGATCTGCTTCAGCCCGTCGGGCTCCTCCGCCAGCGCGTCCACGCGCCACTCCACCAGGCGCGCACCGGCGGCCACTTCCTTGCAGGCCATCTCGATCGCCGAGGGCACCTCGCCCGCGCTCTCAACCGGAATCGCCACGGCGATCAGCGTGCCGGAGGCTGAGGTGCGAGCGGTGTGGGCTTGATCGCTGGAGGGCACGGCGGCAGTGTAGATGGGGCTGCGCGCTCATAGGATGCCGGGATGCGAGATGAAGCCATCGACAACACCCTTGCGTTCCTGCACAGCCACCTGTCCGGATTCATCCGCTTCGATGGCGACCGCGTGGCCATCAAGGTGATCGTGGCCAACGACGGGCGGCTGGTGGCGCCGGTGATGGAAAGCATGCTGCGCTCCGTGGAGACCGTGCTTGAAATGCCCGACGACGGCGACGAGTCGCTGCAGGTGATGGTGACGCTTGAGCGCATGGAACCCGAGGGCGAGCATGCCGGCCTGTGCGATCGCTGGCGCGCCTATCACGGCGACCCGGAGGATGTGCGCTGGGCGCGCATGCAGATCGACGCGTCGCGCTTCCGCGAGTGGTTCGTGGACGGCGAGGCGCTGATGGTGGCGAACCCGCTGGCCGCCGACGAGATGTCGCTGCTGAAGGCGCTGAACGCGCAGCCGCGGAACTTCCTGAAGGCCTTCTGCACCACCAGCAAGCTGCCCTGCGAAAACCCGATCGCCGTGGGTCTGGATGACGCGGGCATCGATGTTCGGCGCGCCCATGACGTGGTGCGCTTGCCCTTCCCGCTGCGGTTCGAGCAGGCGGCGCAGGTGCGCAGTTTCATCGAGGGCGCCTCGACACCGACCATGCCGTGAGTGGCCGCAGGCACCGCTAGAATCCCCGCTCCAACCGAGGAACACGACCATGGCAGACGGATCGCACCACCAGAGTCCCCAGAAGTTCGCAGGCAGCCTGAACCACGCGATGATCAGCGGCCCCGAGGCCGAAGCCGCGCAGCTGTGCGCCAACAACTTCGGCAAGCCCGGTTACCACGACATCACCAAGTGCTACATCGAGCAGCTGTATGCGGGCTACTCCGCCGAGAATCAGGAGACCTGGCAGATCCTGTTCGACCGTCAGATGGCCTTCCTGCAGGACAACGCGAGCCAGACCTACCTGAAGGGCGCCGGCATCATCAACCTGAGCCGTGACCGCGTGCCGCCGCTGGCCGACATCAACGCGCGCCTGCATCCGCTCACCAAGTGGCAGAGCCGCGCGGTGCCTGGCTACCTGCCGGCGAAGGCCTTCTTCGCCTGCCTGGCACGCCGCGAGTTCCCCACCACCATCGTGATCCGCCCGAAGGAGTCGATCGACTACCTGCCCGAGCCGGACATCTTCCACGACATCTTCGGACATGTGCCGCTGCACGCCGATCCCACCTTCGCGGACTTCCTGCAGACCTACGGCAAGGCTGCGCTGACCACCGACGATCCGGCCGAGACCGAGCGTCTGGCGCGCCTGTTCTGGTTCACCGTGGAGTTCGGCCTGATCCGCGAGGGCGGCCAGGTGAAGGTGTACGGCAGCGGCCTGATCTCGAGCCCCGGCGAGAGTCGGTACTCGCTGAGCAGCGAACAGGTGGATCGTCGCCCCTTCGACCTGGACCGCGTGTGCGACACCAGCTTCGAGATCGACAAGTTCCAGCCCGTGCTGTACGTGCTGGAGAGCTTCGAGCAGCTGCGCGACGCCATGAACACCTACGCCGGTCGGTTGCTGGCGAAGGCCGGTCGCAAGGATCGCGCCGCGGCGTGAGTGAACGGTGGCGTGGGGCGAGGCGACTCGCTTACCCTGCGCGCCATGGCTCGCACCAGCACCCGTCGACGCACCGCACGCACCTCGAGCAGCGCACGCGCCGCCACGGCCGATGCCAATCCGCCGGCGATCGGCGCCATCGAGTTTTCGCGACGCCGCGCCAATCTGCTGAAGGTGCTCGATGGCTCGGTGGGTCTGGTGTTCGCGGGCGAGGCGGATCCAAGCCTGCACACGCCGTTCCACGCCTCCGCCCACTTCGAGTACCTGACCGGCATCACCGACGAGTCGGGCGCGTCGCTGCTGCTTGATCCGCGCAACCCCAATCCCGCGCGCCGCGTGCAGCTGTTCCTGCGGCCGCTGAACCCCGAGCGCGAGACGTGGGACGGCTTCCGCCCGGAGATCGGCAGCGAGCTGCGCGCGCGCACCGGCATCGAGACCATCTTCCGAAGCAACATGCTGCCCATGCAGCTGCTCGATGCGGCGCGCCGCGCGCGACAGATGTCGCTGCTGATGCCGCTGGCCACGCACACCGCGCCGGTGAGCGCCGACCTGGACGCCTTCCGGCGCGTGTGCGAACGCGTGCCGGGCTGCGGCATCTTTGATCGCTCGCAGGTGCTGCTGCACATGCGCGCGCGCAAGAGCGCCGACGAGGTGGCATGCATCGAGCATGCGGGCCGCATCACCGGCCTCGGCTTCCACGTGGCCATGGCCATGCTGAAGCCGGGCATGAACGAGTTTCAGCTGCAGCGCGCCGTGGAAGAGGCGTATCACCACGGCGGCGCGCGCGATCTTGCGTTCCGCACCATCGCGGGCGGTGGCTTCAACAGCACCGTGCTGCACTACCACGCCAACGACCAGCCGCTGGAGG
>CAIPQY010000169.1 GCA_903867275.1 uncultured bacterium
CGGATCCAAGCCTTCGTCTCGATCGCCACAGGGCCGGCCGCCACCGACAGCAGTCCGAGCGCCAACAATCCGCTGACCGCCGCAGCAAGCCATGGCGCGCGAGGACCGTCGCCGCGATCAAGCGCACGCTGTCGACGCGCAGGCGTGGGCTCGATCACGCGATCATCATCGTGCGTGAAGGGGTTCACCAGACGTTCCCTCCAGGCAATGTGCGCATGACTCCCTGCACCAGCTCCGACTGCATCGCCCACGCCGTGCCCGCCGCGGACACCAGCATGCCCAGACCCATCGCCGCACGCACGCCGAATCCGCCGGCCAGGGTGACCGTGCGCGGCGCGGCACGCACCACCGCACCGCCGATCGCGGCGCCCGCCAGCGTGACGGCCAGCACTGGAAGACACACGCGAAGCCCCACGCTCATCGCGGCATCCAGCGTCTGCGCCACGCCGCGCGCGCTGAACATCCACGCCTGTCCATCGCGCGGCGCGGCATGCGAAGCCGCCAGCACCACGCTCTCGATGCCACCCACGGCCACGAAGGCCGCAGCGCCCGCCCATCCCATCATGCTTTCGGCCGCGTTCGCTTCGGATGCATGCGACGGGTCGTACGCCTCGCCCAGCCCAAGACCCATCTGCTCGCCGGCCACGCGACCCATGCAGCGCAGCGCCTCCACGGCCGCCGCCGCCACGCCGCCGATGCACAGGCCCGCCATGAGTTCAAGCGGTGCCCACATCCACCATGGACCGCTCGGCACTTCGCCATGTGCGCCGAGCGGCAACGCGATCCAGGCAGCGCCCGCGGCCAGTGCCACACGCAACCGCATGGGAATCACCGTGAACGCGGGCGCCATCGCCGCCGCACCCGCGGTGCGCAGCATGGCTGGCAGTGCTGGAAGCATCAGCGCGGAGAGGTCGGCGACCATCAGCCCATCCCCCAGCAACGCGAGGCGAAATCCACCATCTTCGCGGTCATCCAGCCCACCAGCAGCAGTGCAACGGTGGCGGTGACCAGCAGTCGCGGCGCGAACCCGGCGGCGGCATCGTGCACGTTCGCCAGCGACTGCGCCAGGCCCGACACCACGCCCGTTCCGAGCGCCACCAGCAGCAGCGGCAGCGACACGATCAACGCCACGCTGATCGCCGACTGCATCAGGCTGACCAGCTGCGCGCTCATGCCGGCGTCCCTCGCAACACGCCCGAAACCAGTCCCGCACTCACCAGCGCCCAACCATCCACCGCCACGAACAGCATCAGCTTCAGCGGCAGACTCACCAGCGTGGGCGGCGTCATGAACATGCCGAGGCTGGCCAGCGTGGCGGCCACGGCCAGATCGATCGCCAGGAACGGCAGCAGGATCTTGAAGCCCAGCATGCACGCCACGCGCAACTCGTTCATCGCAAAGGCGGGCACCAGCGTCATGGTGTCCACATCGCGGCGCGTGACGGGCTTGTCGGCCTCCACCGCCACGCCCTTCGACTTCATCACGGTCGCCAGCGTCGGCCCGCCGCCACTGCGTTCCATCTGGTCGAACATGAAGTCGCGCAACGGCTGTTCAGCGCCGCGCAACGCCACCATCGGATCCTTCGCGGTGCCCTGCGCCAGGCTGCCCATGCCACCCTTCCACGCGGCATCGAGCGTTGGCCCCATCGCTGCGAAGGTGAGCGCCGCCGCAAGGCCAGTGAGAATCAGGTTGCCGGGCACGCTGCCGATGCCAAGCCCCTGCCGCAGGATGCTGAGCGTGACGAAGATGCGGGGGAACGCGGTGCACAGCGCCAGTGCAGCGGGCAGCAGCGCGAAGGTGATGGCCGTGGCGGCCAGCTCGGCACCGCCCTCGACGCCCGTTGGCAACTGCGTGACGCTGACCGCGAGCATGGTCATGAGGCCAGCCTCCGAGCGACAGGCGCCTCGTGCTGGGGCGCCGCGGCATCGAACTCCGCAAGGCGCTGGAATCCCTGACCGCTCTCTCCCACCAACACCACGCGATCGCCGACGCGCACCAGCGACAGCGCGCGGCCACGCCCCATCACGGTTCGATCGATCACCTGAATGCCGCCCTGCGGCTGAGCACGCACCCGGGCGGAGCGGCGCACCATGAACCACGCGGCCACGCCAAGACCGGCCACGCACACCACCCACGGAAGCCATGCGAAGGAACCCGACGCCGCCTCGGAGGCAGACTGCAATGAAACCGGGCGCGATTCAGGATCCATCCCCCAAGCGGCCGCCGAAAGCGACAGCGCGACGCCCAACACAACGGGCATCGCCACAACGCGGCATCGAATGGGGGGCATGCGCCGATCCATGGCAAGGCCCTTGCGAGGTTCGCCCAACCTCCTGTTGGGACGACCGGAATCCGTTCCGGCAACCGCCTGTATCGGCTGGGCCGAGCCTGCCACGCCAATGAAAGTGCGGCTTCGACGGCCCCCCGCCAATGACCCGGAACCCGTCCACGGCTACCATCCGGGCCCGTGCGGCACGCGCTCCTGATCCTGCTCCTCAGCCTGCTCGTCGGCGGCGGTTCCGCGCGTGCCCAAGGCACCGAATACACCCTGGATGACTTCGACCAGTGGAAGCCGCAGGCCGGGCCCAAGCCCCTGGATCCGGTGCTGCAGCAGGCCCAGCTGGCGCTGGCCAACAACGAGCCGCAGCGGGCCAAGGCCCTGGCCGAGAACTTTCTCGAGCAGAACCCGCTCAGCCCCGCCCGCGCCGAAGCGCTGCTGATCAAGGGCGATGCCCTGCTTGCCATGGACAACGAGTGGCAGGCCCTGTTCGCCTACGAGGAACTGGCCCGCCGCTACGCCACCACCAGCGTGTTCGTGCCCGCGCTCGAACGCGAATACGAGATCGCGCGCGCCTACGCCTATGGGCTGCGTCGCAAGTTCTTCGGCACCTTCCGCCTGATCGACGCCGGCGACGACGCACAGGAAATCCTGATCCGTATCCAGGAGCGCCTGCCCGGCAGCGAACTGGCCGAGAAGGCCGGCATGGAACTGGCGGACTACTACTTCCGCATCCGCGACATGCCGCTGGCCGCCGACGCCTACGACCTGTTCGTGCAGAACTATCCGCGCAGCCGTCAGGTGGTGAAGGCCAAGCTTCGCCTGATCTACAGCTACTACG
>CAIPQY010000170.1 GCA_903867275.1 uncultured bacterium
ATCCGCCCGCCAGCGCATCGGCAACGCCATCGCCTCGCGACTCGCCTTCGAGCTTTCGCTGCTGTGCAAGCGGCGCGGTGACATGGAGGGTTGGACGCGTTGGCTGAAGGAATCGGTGCAGCTTGATGCCAGCTTCCCGTCGGCGGCGCAGGCGCTGGCCGGGTACGAGGTGGGCTCGGGTGACGGGCTGGACAAGGTCTCTGCCGCGCTGGTCACGGCCATTGCGGCCGATCCGGGCAACACGGGCAGCCTGAACGCGCTGGCCCGCATCTGCCTGCACGAAGGCCTGTACTCCGACGCGGAGCGTCTGCTTGATCTGGCGATCCGGATCGCATCGTTCGATCTGGACTACATGCTGGTGGACGATCTCATCGCCGACCGCATGGTGGCACTGTGGGGCATGGGCCGACATGAGGACGCCAACAAGATCGCGCAGGAGCGGCAGGCCGAAGTGAACGCGCTGCTGCGCCGCCGCATGGGTGATGCAACGGCCACCGACAAGCGCGAGGACGAGGTGGGGCCGCGCGTCACGCTGCCCTCGGCACTTGCCTGCGTGCGCGCGGCGGTGTGCCGCAGTGGATCGCTTCCGAATGCGGAGGCCACGCTGCGGGATGCGCTGACAAGCCTGGACAACGACGAGAAGCAGGCCGGTGACGACGCGGCGGCGGTCGCGGCGGTGAAGCTTCGCAAGGCGTGGATGCAGGTGACCATCGGTGATCCGGAGGAGGTGCAGCCGCTGCTTGCTGAAGCGGATCGCGCCGCGCCGCTCAGCGATGTCGCCAAGGCGCGCTTCGCCGGTTGGCTCAAGATCCGCCGCAACCAGCCCGACAAGGCGCTGGCCGACCTGCAGCCCATCGCGGAGTCGGACGCCGGTGCCAAGGTCGGTGTCGGCATGGCGCTGATGGCGATGGGGCGAACCAAGGATGCGGCGGCCACGCAGCTTGCGGTGGCGCGCGCCAACCGCGAGAACGCCGTGGGCGTGTACGCGGCCGATCGGCTGTTCGATCTGGTGAAGGCGCGTCCCGGTCCGACCAACGAATCGAAGGCGGTGCAGGAAGCGGTGGCACGCATGCCCAAGCCGGTGTGGGACCTGGCGCGCGATCAGGCGCAGGCCATCGCCTGCATGGCCACGTTCGGATTGCCGCAGACCGCGTTCGACTCGCTGCCGCTGACCGTGACCGTGCAGAACCGTTCGGGCCTGCCGCTGGCGATCGACTCCGACGGCCCGATCGAGTCACGTGCCGCCTTGCTGCTCGAGGCTTCGGTGATCGGCAAGCGACCGCTGTCGTTGCCGCCCTGGATCTTCCGCATCGACCGTCAGCTGGAGCTGAAGCCGCTCGAAACCCTCTCCTTCGACCTGGACATGGCGCGCACGCCGCTGGCGGATGTGCTGTTGGGCGATCCGCTGTCGGGCGCGCTCATCAGCACGCGCATGGTCACCAACTTCCGCCTGACCGCCGATCGTGTGCAGGCGGGCTTCCTCGGCAACATCGGCGATTCGGGCGTGCTGCGCATCCCCGCGGTTCGCGTGAACGCGGGCTGGCGCGAGGATGCGCTGAGCGAGATCCGTCATCCGGACCGCAGCGAGGATCTGGTGAAGCTGGTCATGCTGGCGTACGACCTTGCCAACCGTTCCACGACGGATGCCGCGGTCGACAACGATCCGGCCTGGAAGGACATCAATGACGCGTGGATGCGCCTGCCACCGGCGGCGCAGGCGTGGACGCTGATGGTGTTGCCGCGCAGCAAGCTGGTGCCGATGGCCACGCTGCTGGAGGCGGCGCGCAGTTCCACCGACGAGTCGGTGCGCATGAGCTATCTGCTGCGCTGGGTGGACACGCCCGACGATGTCACGCTGGCTGCGGCCATCCGATCGGGTGGTCGACTGGCGACGACGGCCGAGAGCGTGAAGGCGCTCCTGCAATCCAAGGCGCTCGATGCGGCGGACGTGAATCAGTCGCTCGAGGATGCGGGCGTGTTCGGCACCGGTTCATCGACACCGCGCTGAGGCGCAAGCGATCCGATCTGCACGGAGATGCCCGAGGCGAAGGCCTCGTTCGGCACGATGCGTCGTGTCTGCATGGCGCGATGCAGGGTTCGCACCAGCGCGGGCGCGGCGGCAAGGCCGGCGGGCACGAACACCAGCAGTTCCACGGCGCGATTCACCAGTTCGGCCGCCAGTGCATCGGGTGTGGCGATGCCTGCCACGGTGGGAGCCAGCAGGCCGGTGACCCATTCGCGGATGCCAAGACCGTTGCCGACCATCGGCACGCAGTTGGCGGCGTTGGCGGCGCAGCCGAACACCAGCGCCGACAGCGGATCGATCGGTCGACCGATCAGCGCGAAGGCCGCGAAGATGCGAAGCGCGCTCAACAGCACCTCGATGAACCGAATCGCGAAGGCGCGCACCATGGGCGAGGCGCCGCGCGCGGCCTGGGCGAGCGCGGGCAGCAGCAGCAGGATGGAGGCCGGCGCGGCAAGCCATGAAAGTCGGCCCGCGTGCACCAGCAGCAGCGCCACGCCAAGCCACAGCACCGCGCCCAGCGTGAGCAGCGTGGATTGCACGGCCAGCAGCACGCTGGCCGCCACGGGGATGCCGTGCACCTGGTGCTGATACGCCACGCGCCCCACCAGTCCGGCCTGCAAGGGCAGCACATTGCCAAGCGTGCTGGCGAACGTGAGCGAAAGCATCTCGGCGAAGTGCACGCGTCCTTCGGGGATCACGCGGTTGGTGAGCAGCTGCAGGCTGACGGCGGTGCAGCCTGCGGTCAGCATCACGGCGAGCGGCAGCGTGAGCGACCAGAGTGGATCGGGTTCCCGGATGGCCTGCAGGGCGGCCGCTGCGGCCTGATGATTGGCCGCCACCGACCAGATCGCCGCGGCCAGCAGTGCCGCGCCGAGCAGCAGACGTGTCCAGCGGCGCGTGGTTGCGCTGGCCTTGCTCATGTCGATGCTGGGGGCGTGATGCCTCGCGCCGGAAGGGTGCGGCCGCTGCGCAGGGTGGCTTGCAGGCGGGCTATGTTCTCGCCCTCGAATTGGCGATCATGTTCGCGATGCCACAGATGCAGCACGCATGCAGCGGCGGGGGCGCGGCGGATGGCGAGTCCGTGGTTCATCAGTCGAATGCACAGGTCGCTGTCCTCGTAGCCCCATCCTTCGAACTGCTCGTCGAACCCGTTCACCGCCACGAAGGCGTTTCTCGAAACGACGAAGTTGCACCCGCGCAGCAGTTTCCAGTCGCGGGGCCGCAGCGCGGATATCCACACGCGCACCAGGTCGAGGAAGCCGCCGCGCAGCGGAATCGATCGATTGATGTCTCCAAGCCGGCACTTCTCGCGCAGCGCCGCCTTGTCGAGTTGGTGCACGGACACGACGCCGTTTTCGCATGCGGCCGTGAATGCCTCCGCAAGCAGCACCCGACTGCCGCGAAGAATCCGTTGGGGCGACGCGTGTCGCAGATGCCCGTCCACAAAATGCGACATCGGCACGCAGTCGCCGTCCAGGAAGCACAGGAATGGCGCAGTCGCGATGGCGGCGGCCCGGTTGCGAATCGCCGCCGCGCGGAATCCCTTGTCTTCATGCCATACATGGCGAAGTCGTCCGGCGAACGCCGCCGTTATGCGCTCCACGACCGCGCGGGTCGGTTCACCGCTGCCATCATCCGCCACGATCACCTCAAAGTCGTCGCGTGACTGCGCCAGCAGTCCTTCCAGCACCGCGCGCAACGCGTTGGGCCTGTTGTAGGTCGTCACGATGACGGACAGCGCGGGCGCGGGCATGTTCAGCGTCCGGCGGCGGCGGGGTCGGGCGTGATGCCGAGGTCCGCCACGGTGAACAGCGCATCGAAGGCCACGCCGGCGGCTTCCACGTTCGCGCGCGCACCTTCCTGACGGTCGATGGTGCAGATCA
>CAIPQY010000171.1 GCA_903867275.1 uncultured bacterium
GGCTCTGGGCTCGGAGCGCGACACCCATGCGGATGTCACCGCGCTGCTTGATCAGATGGCTGCGCTTGATGATCGATGGAACGATGGCGCGACAGGGCTGTCGCGACAGGCCGAGAGCGTGGTATCAGCCATCAAGAGCCTGCATGATGCTGTGCAGGACTCGTACGCTCGGGCCGTGCCTGCGGACAGCGCCTACGGCACGGTTCGAGACGCTGCAAATGTCGCGGAATCCCGGTCGGATGCCGCGTCCGCGGCGCTGGCGACGCTTCGGGGCGAGGTGCGCGACTTCAAGGCCGAGGTGGAGCGTTTGGCCGCGACCGGAAAGTACGGCGATGCGGCCGTCGATCAGCTGCGGCAGTCCGTGGCCACGCTCGAGCGTGCGGAGTCGCGCGTGCAGGTGGCATTGACCGCCGTCGCGTCGGGCAAGCGCAGCCTTGCCGATGCGCGTGCGGTGGGCGATCGATCCTCGATGGCGACGGCTGTTTCGGCTCGCGACCAGAGCGTGGCCATCTTGGATGCTGCAGCCGCCTTGCGTCGCGCCGTCGCGGACAACGCCAGGGAAATCGAGCGCGTCCGGTTTGACGGCTACTTCGCCGCCGCATCCAGCGCCGTGACGACCTTCCAGGATGTCGGGGATGCGGCCGTGGCCGCCCGCGAGCGGGCCACCAGCCTTTCCGGCGACATCCGTGATCGGAATGACACGGGGCCGTCGAACGCACGGCTGAACCAGGTTCGCAACCTGACGACATCGCTCGAGAAGTACTGGGGGGATTCGGGCAACGGGCAGTCGCGCAGGGATCAGATGGAGGGTTGGCTCGGCGAGAGCGCCGCGGATCGTGCGTCGATCCAGGATTCGCTCGCGCTGCTCACGCAGACCATCGCCGGCGGGGCGACTTCGGACGCAGGTCGTTTCATCCTCGACTCCGACATGCTTCCGCTTGGCGCGAAGTGGGACTCCGACGGCGCGCCGCTCACGCAGGTGAAGTCGATCGACGGCGGTGTGCAGAAAGGCAACGGCGATGTGCAGGCCGCGGCGGATGACGCCAAGGGGGCCTATCACCAAGCCGTGACTGCAGCGCTCGCGGCCAGTGAAACCGCGGGCAGCGCCTCGGCGCGGCTGCAGCAGCTGAAGACCGACGTGAGGCGATACCAGGACGAGCACACGCGTCTGGTGCAGGCCGGTCGTGGCGGCACCGGCGCGGCGGAGCGTCTGCTTCAACTTGCGGCTGAACTCGAGGCCAAGGGTGACATCGTGACGCGCGGCATTCGCGCCGGCGATGAAGCTGCCGCCGCCGTGCGCAATGCGCGATCCGCTGGCGAGGCGCAGTTCTTCGCAGCCGTGCAGCAGGCGGCGGATCGTTCGGCCGCGATCGCGCTGGATTCCGCCAACAAGCGCATGGGCATCGAGTCGAACGCGGCGGTGATCCGCGACTCGGCCGCCGAAGGCCAGCGTCGCTACGACGCCGCCTATGGCGGAAAGTGAATCGACTCGCGGCCTGATTCGACGGCTCGGATGTCGTACAGTAGAACTGGGTCATGCGGCGATTTCAGCGGACAGCCTTCGCGGTCGGTGCGGTGGTCACGGCCATCGTGCTCGTGGCGGATCTCTTTACGGGATTTCGCTGGCTCGAGGACTGGACCGTGGATCTGCGTCTGCTGCACGCGCGCACCGTGGAGGAGCCGCCGGGCGATCAGGTGCGTCTGGTGGCCATCGACGACGCGAGTCTGGACACCATCGGTCGATGGCCGTGGCCGCGCGAGCGCATCGCCATGGCGCTGGACGAGACGGCCCGCGCCGGCGCGCGCGTGGCGGTGTTCGACGTGCTGTTCCTGGAACCCGAGGAGGGGACCCGTGGTGACGAGCGGCTCGCCGCCGCGATGCGAAAGATCAAGACCGTGGTCGCGGTCAGCGTGCGCGGTGACAAGATGCTGGACGCGGCGTGGGATTCGCCCGCCGGCAAGCGATCGCTGAAGCGTTTCGCGGATGCCGTGCGCAAGGGCGTGGATCGCGATGCGCGGGTGCTCGTTGACGAGGCCGCGCTGCAGGAGCCGTTCCGTTCGCGCGTGCTGGAGCGCCCGGCCGCGTTCAAGAGTCTGGCCGCCTGGATGGTGCTGGATGA
>CAIPQY010000172.1 GCA_903867275.1 uncultured bacterium
GCTTCCCAAGCTGAATGTCGAGGGTTCGAATCCCTTCGCCCGCTTTGCGTCGCGCAAGGCTCCCGCAGCCTCAGCCCGCACCCCCCACATTGCACCCCCACCCCGATTTGGCTCTACTCACTTGCCCATGCACGCCAAATCACCGATCCCAACCTTCGTCCCCGTGATCTGCGTGCTGATCGGCTGCTACGACCTGGTGCGCGGGTTCATGCACACCATCCTGCTGCACTACGCCGCCACCAACATCGCGGTGATCGATCTCACCACCAGCACAGCGCGCGATCAGCTGAAACTGCTCGGCGCGTTCGGCATCTCGAATCTTGAAACCGGCGTGTTGATGATTCTGGTCGGCCTGTTCGCACGCAAGATCGCGCTGACCATGCTGGGCGTGATCCCGCTCGTGTACGCGATCGGCTACTTCGCCATTCGATACAACAGCGAATCCACTCCGCCCTCCAAGGCACAGTGGGGCGGCGCGCCCCTGCTCATGGTGTATCTGGGCATCTGCCTTGCCACCTTCATCGCGGGCGTGATCGTGATGCGCCGCAACGCGCGCGCGCAGCCGGCTGCCTGACCCGCGTCACCCTCGCGACGAATCCGCCTTCACTTCATCGATCGCCTGCTGCAGCTGCTCCAGCCGCCGCTCGCGACTGCCCACCAGCTCGATCAGGCGCGGCCGCCGTGGCCCCTGCATCACGCCGTACCGCCCCTCGCGATAGATCTGCTTGAAGATCGCGTCCACCGCGTCGCGGTAGCCGTGATCCACGGGCCGAATGCCATCCGCCTGCATCTCCACGGGCCATGCATCGGACTTGGGCACGAAGGCCAGGATGTCCAGGTGATCAAGCGACTCCCGCACCGCCGGCACCATGCTTGCCACAAACGCATCGTTGATGTCGGTGCGCCCCGTGTCGGCGGTGTACTGCGAATAGGCCAGGTAATCCACCGGCGCGCGATCAAAGATCACGTCATGCGCGGGCGTGGCGTATCGATGCACGCGACTGATGCTGTAGTACAGCTGGATGCCGTTGTGCAGCCGCGTTGACGCATCGCGGAACAGGATGGTGTACGGCCCATGCAACCCCAGCGCGCGATAGGGCTCCTCCTCGCGCGTGAAGCCCGGGCAGCGAGCCACCCAGTCGTTGACCACGGTCGACTTGCCAAGCGAGTGGCTACCGGTGATGGCGATGCGCATGGGTGCGTTCTGGCCGCGGGGCGCAAGCCATCAAGCCAGCGCGCCGCCACTCACTGGCACGGACCAAACTCGAGCAGCATCAGGCCGACATCGCCGTTGGTCACCGCGCCATCGCCATCCAGGTCTGCCTGACACGGCGACACATACTGGAACGACTGCGCCACATAGGTACGCCCGCCGCACTGCACGCGCACCTCGGCCTCACCGGCCGCGCCCGAAGGCGTGTCCGCACTGACGAAGCCCGACGACTCCAGTCGTACATTGGTGGCCGGCTCTCCGCCAACCGTCACGGTGACCGGCGACACGAACATCTGACCCTGACTCACGATGCTGATGCGCGTGCCACCAGCCAGCGGTCCCACCGCCGGCGAAAGAAGCGCATGCAGCGAGGTGAGCGCCAGCGAGCAGTTGCCCGACGCCGTCACCTGACGCGCAGTCTCCAGATTGCTGGGCACCACGGCCTGACCGCTGTTGTTGCTGCCCCAGCACGCCACGGTGCCATCCACCTTCAGCGCCACGCTGTGGTTGTAGCCGGCCGCGATCTGCAGCACGGGGCCCAGATCGGCGGGCGGCGTGCACTGGCCGAAATAGTTCCAGCCCCAACCCACCACGATTCCGCCACCAAACCTGGCGCCATCACGACGCACGGCCAGCATGTGTCGATAGCCGGCGGCCACCTGCATGACCTCGCCCAGATTGGCCGGCATCGTGCACTGACCATCCGAGTTGTCGCCCCACAGCACGAGCGAACCATCCTGCTTGATGGCGGCGCTCACGTGGGAGGTTGGCCCACTCGCGACGCGGCTCACCGCGCTCAAGCCCTGCGGCACATCACACTCTCCACTGCCGTTCCATCCCCATGCGCGCACGGTGCTGTCGAGCAGCAGCGCCAGGTTGTGGCGATCACCGCAGGCAACCTGCCCCACCTCGGGCAGCCCCACCGGAATGAAGCACTGACCGAAGTCGTTGCGGCCCCAGGTGCGAAGCGTGCCGTCGGTGCGCAGCGCCACCGTGTGGAAGAAGCCACAGGCCACCTGCGCCACCTGATCAAGATCGGCGGGAACGTTGCACTCGCCGTCCTGATTGCGGCCCCACGCGAACACGGTGCCGCCGCGCGATGGGTCATCGGAGATGCGCAGCACCGCCGCGAAGC
>CAIPQY010000173.1 GCA_903867275.1 uncultured bacterium
CCCCTGGGTCCCTTTCGGGGCCCAGGGGCAAGGAGTCAGGATCAGGCTGATGGGTTCTGCGCGGGGCGCAGGCCCCCAATCAGCACGGGCCCGTGCTGAGCAGGATCAGCGCGATGTCACCGAAGTCGGTCTCGTTGCTGCCGTCGAGGTCGGACGGGCAGCCCGCGCAGGGACCGAAGTCGAGCAGGGCGAAGGCAATGTCGCCGCTGTCAACCACGCCGCTGCCGTCGATGTCGCCGAAGCACGCGCTGATCACGCCCTTCAGGCGAAGGGCCGGCTTGTAGAACTTGTCCACATTGTCGCCGGTCTGCACCACGTAGGTCGGGCTTGCCGCGGCGGCGTAGCGACCGAAGGTGGCCGTGGGCCAGTTCAAGCAGGCCCAGTAGGCCGGACGGAAGCTGGTCGGACTCTGCTGCGGAATGCCATCAGCAGCGTAATACATGATGCCGAACGCTCCGTTGGTCGCACCCGACTTCTCGGGCTTGATGGTGAGGTAGTAGTCGCCAGCAAACAGGTTGATCGGGGTCGCCAGATCGATGAAGTAGCGACGGCCCCAGTCCGCGTTGATGTTGCTGTACGAGGCTGGGTTGAAGGCGGTGGTGCCTTCGGCGACCAGATTCTCGCCCGACGCTGCACCGAAGCTGCTCTGCCAGGTTGAACCGCGGCTGTACACGGCCCAGTGCAGCTGGTCAGCCACCACCGCGCCCGTGGGCACCGTGCTGGTTCCCACGAACTCGAAACCGTCCACGCTGCCGCCGAGCGCCAGCGTGAATGGCTGTGCCATCACGTAGCTGGGGCTGGTCGCCGACACGTAGCCGTTGCTGAAGTACACGTTCACCAGGCTGCCGTCCGCCACCTTCTTGCAGGCCTTCTGACGACCGTTGTCGTACAGACCGCTGCGGAAGGACACGGTCATGCTGCCAGGCTGCAGGGCGGCCGCGGTGGCCGGATCCTCGCCTGCACCCAGGAAGCTGCCCAGACGGATCAGGATGTAGTGGTCCTTCAGCACGCCCACCATGTTGATGGCCGAGGGGCCACCCGCATCGGTGCTGCCGTCGCCGTTCTCGTCGCAGCTGTCGTCGCGGCAGCCGATGTACTTGCTCTGCAGCGAGGTGGGATCGGTCACCGAGCTCTCGGTGCCCAGGTCGTACATGCACACCACGGAGTCACCCGCGTTGCCCTGACCGCACAGGGTCACCTTCAGGTCACCGTCGGTGGGCAGCGGACCGGCCACGAACCAGATGTCGCGGGCCGAGTTGCTGCTGCACTGCGTGTTCACGTTGTTCGGACCGTCGGTGTTGGCGCCGGTGTTGTCGAAGCCGAAGGTGATCGCGCCACCCGTCACGTCCACGGGGGCCGCGCCGGTGAGGCAGTCGTTCTCGGCAACGGGCGCGTTGCAGCGGAACACGAAGTTGCCGCACTGCGTCACGCCGTAGTCGATGCATGCCGTATCCCAGGCCACGTTGCAGCACTCGGGATTGAAGCCGCACACGGTGTCGCAGCAGGTGGCGTCACTGCAGCCACCCGTGCCGCTGGCCGTCACACAGTCGTTGGTGGCGGTGCCGCACTGACCATTGTCCAGCGCAAGCACTTCCACCTTCAGCGAGTAGTAGATGGGGCCGTTGTACTGCGTGGTGCCGGTGGGGTTGAAGGGCGTGGTCACCACGAAGGTGGCATCGCCGGCCGGCAGCGGAATCTTGCCCGCCTGGGTGCCGTTGGGCAGCTTCACCACGGGGTTGTGCGGGCAGCCATCGGTGTCGTAGCCGAAGCTGAGCGACTTGGCCGAGGCCTGCTCCGAACCGCTGTAGATCGAGATGTAGCTCTGGTCCGGCGACGCGAATGGCACCTGCACGCCAGCCACATCGCGACCCATCGACAACGTGATGGCGATGTAGCACGGCTCCGACACGCTCAGGCGCAGCCAGTCCAGATCGCGGCTGCTTGCCGAGGTTCCGCCCGTGGGGGTAAAGGCGCCCACCATGCCGTTGAAGATCACCGTGTCGCCGATGGCATGCGAACCCATTTCGCCGAACACCGGGGGCGTCACGTTCCAGCCACCGTTGGCGTCAGCCACCGTGGCATTGTCGAAGGTGGTGTCCACATAGGACGGATCGCTGGGCGAGGTCGACAGGTCACACTGGCCAAAGGCCATGCCGGACATGCCGAGGATGGCGGCCGAGCAAAGGAAGTTGCGGATCGTTGCGGACATCAGTGGTTCTCCAAGGTGTTGCTGGGGGGTCAGAAATCGGTCCATGCGCGGCCACATTCGAGGCAGGCGCGGCACAGCCTTGCGCTCCGTGAGACTTCGGTCAAAATGGCTCAGGACTTCGCTTGAGCAAAGTGAAATCTGGTGTTTGGCACAACTAAATCAAGAAACAACCCCCAGAGACGTCCGGGGGTTGTTTTCACTTCTGCGTTTTTAGCAACAGTCAGTTCATTCGCACGGGCCAGTGCTGAGCAGGATCAGCGCGACATCGCCGAAGTCGGTCTCACCGCTGCCATCGAGGTCCGACAGACAGCCGGGACAGGGACCGAAGTCGAGCAGTGCGAACGCAATGTCGCCGTTGTCAACCACGCCGCTCAGGTCGATGTCGCCGAAGCAGACCGCGCTGGGCGTGACCTGGCCCTTCAACTTCACCGGCACCTGATACAGCACATTGGTGCGATCGCCCGTCTGCACGCGGTAGGTGGGCGTGGAAGCGGCGGTGGTGACCACCCAGGTGCCCGGCGCACCCGCGTGGTTCTTGCAGTTCCAGTAGCAGGGACGGTTGTTGGTGGGGTTGAACTGCTCGATGGCGTCCTGGCCATACACATAGAAGCCCAGACCGCCCGTGCTGCTGCCGCTCTTCACGCCGCGCAGACCCACGTAGTACGCCCCCGCCGTCAGTGCCACGGGCGTCGGCAGATCAAGGAAGTAGCGCTTGCCTGCATCGGAGCTGATGTTGGCGTACTTCGTGCTGTCGAACACCAGCTCACCCTCGGCCACCACCGTGCTGGACCACGCGCCCATCCAGCCGTTGCTGCTGTCGTCGCGGGTGAAGATGACCCACTTCACGCGGTCCGCGATCGCGGAGGCCCCGGTGGGCACCACCGTGGTGGCGCAGAACTCGATGCCGTCCACGGTGCAGTCGTTGTTGATCTTGATCGGCGTGGCCAGCATGTAGTCGGGCTCGGTTGGGGAGCGATACCCGGTGCTCAGCGGCAGGTTGGTGGAGGTGTTGTCCGCCGTGCGGATGACCGAACGCTGACGGCCGCTGTTCCACAGCGTGTAGCGGATGTTGAAGGAGATGTCGCCCTGGATGGCGGCAACGCTGGCCGGATCCTGACCCGGCTCCAGATAGCTGCCCACGCGCACCAGATAGCTGTGGTCCTTCACCACGTTCACCATGGTGTACTCCGAGGGGCCGCCTGCATCGATGATGCCGTCGGCGTTGTCGTCGCAGG
>CAIPQY010000174.1 GCA_903867275.1 uncultured bacterium
CGCCGTGTGCCTCGTCGCCGGTCACCACCAGCGTGCCGCGCTCGTCCTTGATCGAACGCACCGTGAACACCTTGCCATCGGCCGTCTTCTGCTCGCTCACGACCGCCATCTCGCAGGACTTGGCGGCCTCCCGAGCCACCAAGCCGACCTCACGCCAGCGCCCGCTCTCGCCCGCCGGCGCCAAGGGCTTGCGATCCTGACCCGCCGGCTCGCTGTCCGCGATCGCCTTCACCACCTCGCGCTGCTCGTCAGGCGACAGCTGCCGGGCGCTGGTCGATGGCTCGCCCGGGTTTCGAACATTGCTGTCCACCGCCATCACCTGCGGCGCATCGCACGCAGCCACAAGCATCACGACAAGAATGAGGGGTGCGTGGCGCATCAGGCGCGCAACCTAGCCGCACGCGGGGCCCCCTGTCCACGCGCGGCTTCCACCACCCGAAGTCCCGCCGATGCGATGGCCACGGAGCCGAGCCGGCGCAATGGCACCCACTGCAGCGGCCGATCCTCCGGAAAGCTGGCCGGATGCACGATGAAATGCACGCGCCGATGCGTGGTCTGGAAGTCGAATCGCGCGATCGCCCGCGCCACGGTGGACGCGCCGGACAAGGCCTGCACCTGCCTGCATGAGATGGCCCGCGGCGTCTCCACCGACGGCGGCGCGAGCAATCCGGACCACAACCCCTCCGTGCGTCGCTCGAGCGCAACGCGCCCATCGCGGATCTGCACCAGCGCATGGTGCACCACGCGCTTCACCGCAGCGCCCGGCTTGGGCGGTGGCACCTCGTCCTGGGAGCCGGCGGCGCGCGCACCGCACGCGCCGCGCAGTGGGCATGCACCGCATCGCGGCTGCATCGGCGTGCACACCGTGGCACCCAGTTCCATCAGCGCCTCGTTGGTGGCACCTGGATCCTTGGCCGCCTTCACCAGTTGCGTGGCCTGCTCCCAGCACCATGACTGACCTTCGCGATCGGCCACCGATGCGCGACGATCCGCGAGTCGACTGAGCACGCGCGCCACGTTGCCATCCACGATCGGTTGGTGCTGCCCGAACACGATGCTCGCAACCGCACCGGCGGTGTAGCGCCCCACGCCAGGCAACTCGAGAAGCGCCTGCATGTCGGAAGGCACCTGCCCGCCATGCATCGCCACGATGCGCTCCGCAGCCGCATGAAGCGATCGAGCGCGTCGGTAGTACCCCAGACCGCGCCACGCCTCGAGCACCGCGGATGGCCCGGCCTTCACCATGGCGCGTGGCGTTGGAAATCGCCGCATGAATTCGGGAAATCGCTCCGCCACCCGCGCCACCTGCGTCTGCTGCAACAGGGCCTCGCTCACCAGCGATTTCCAGGGCTGGCGATTTCGGCGCCATGGAAGATCCCGCGCATTGGCGGAAAACCAGCGGGCAAGAGCTCCGGCGATGGAGGAATATTGCAAGGCCTTTGGGTCGCGGCGGTTCCGTCGTGGAACCGCAGGCTGTCCACACGCGGATGCTGCCTTGCGGCTCACCGCAGGTGGCCGTACCTTACCCCACCCCCCATTCGGCTTCCGAGACCCACGAACAAGATCACCCATGGCCAAGCTGTTCTACACGCTCGAAGAAGCTTCTGCGAAGCTGAACAAGTCCGCCGAAGAGATCACCGGCCTGGTGGCTCAGGGCAAGCTCCGCGAATTCCGCGACCACGAAGACAAGTTCATGTTCAAGGTCGAGGAAGTCGACCTGCTTTCCGGCGACTCCGCCGACAGCCTGGAACTGGATCTGTCCGCCGACCTCCCCGCGGGTAGCGACAGCTTCGAACTCGACCTTTCGGATTCCGGCGCAGGCGCCAACGCCGCCTCGGGCAAGTCTGACAGCCCGGTGGGTCTGGATTCCGTCAACATGTCGGACGACGTCCCGTTCGAGCTCGATCTGGGCGAAGCCTCCGCAGTGAAGCCCGCCGCCAAGAGCCCCGGCATGCCCAAGGTGATCGAGACCGAAACCTTCGAACTCGATCTGGGTGCAAGCGGCTCGATGGCTGCAGCCTCCGGCGCGGCACGATCGGCCCTGAACGCCCCAGCCTCGGCTGGCGATGATCTCACGCTCGAGCTGGATCTGGGCGACGAGCCCGCGTCCGCCAAGAGCGCGGCACCCAAGGCCCCCGCCCGATCCGCACTGGACGACAGCATCGGCAGCATGGCTGCGGCCCCCGCCGCCACCAGCGACGATCTCTCGCTCGAAGGCTCCAACATGGGCGCGGCAGCCAGCCGCGCGGACAGCGCCATCGGCGGCTCGTCCATCAGCGCGGGTCTGGGTCTTGATGGCCCCGGCTCCGGCAGCGGCCTTCTGGACCTGACCAGCGACAGCGAAAGCAGCAGCATCGGAGCAGCCTTGATGGACGAGGCTTTCTCCTCGGATGAAGGCGCGGAAGTTCCGGCCAACGCGAGCGGCATCTTCGGCGGCGAAGGTGGTGGCGAAAGCGCCGCCGGCCTCGCGGGCGTGGCTGGCGCGGCGGCTGGCGCAGCTGCGGTTGCCGTGGCGGCACGCGGCGCGACATCGGTGCCCATCTTCACTTCGGGACCGGCGGCTGCCGAGGTGTACAGCGGTTCGTGGAGTGGTCTTGGCGTGGGTCTGCTCATCCCCAGCTTCCTGGGCATGGCGGCAGCGTTCGCCATGGTGCTCATGAAGACGCTGGGCGCACCGCCCGAGATCGCCGTGATGTACGCGCAGGACTGGATGACATGGACCGGCGGACTCGCCGGCGCCATCGCCGTCTGCGGTGCCATCGGCTTCTTCGTCGGCAAGGCCACCGAGTGAGCCGCCCTCGCGCGCTCGCCTGCCTGACATGCTGAATCGACATGGCGCTGACCAGTGGATCCCCGCCACCCTCGTGGTGACGCCGGTGATTGCCGCCTGCGCCTGGCTTGCCGTCGGAGGCGAGCCCGGCTGGTGGCTGCCCGCCGGCGTGTGCACGATCGCACTGCTGGGATTCATCGCCTTCTTCCGTGATCCGCCGCGAAGCGCGCCGCGCGAGGCCGATGGCTGCATGCTGAGTCCCGCGGATGGACACGTGAGCGCGGTGTTCAGCCAGGCGCAGCACGATGCGGTGGATGGACCCGCCACCGTGGTTCGCATCTTCCTGAGCGTGCTCGATGTGCACGTGAACCGCGTGCCGTGGGATGGCGAGGTGCTTTCGCGCGCGCATCGCCCCGGTCGCTATCTGGATGTTCGAACACCGCACAGCGCGCACGTGAACGAGAGCGTGCTGCTGTCGCTGCGCGCGGCCGGTGGCCAGCGCTATGGGGTGCGGCTGGTCTCAGGTGCCATCGCCCGTCGCATCGTGTGCACGCTGCGCCCCGGCGACCGCGCCACGCGCGGCGCACGCATGGGATTGATCAAGTTCGGCTCCACCACGGAACTGATCGTTCCCGCGGACAGCGAGGTGCTGGTGCGCGAGGGCGATCGGGTGGTGGGTGCGGTCACCGCCCTGGCCCGACTGCGGGCCTAGTCGCCCTGCGGACCGTCATCGTGGTCGAAGGCCTCGTTGGACGAGGGCCATTCCGGCACCGCGCGCAGATTCACGCGCTCGATGCGGCCGATGTGATTGCCCAGCATGATGCGCACCGAGTCCAGCGCCGCCTCGGCGGGGACCGGCCGCGCACCACGCGGGCCAAGGATCAGGATGACGGCGTGACAACGCCCGTCGGCTCGGCATGCGGCAAGCATGCTCCAGCGGCCTTCCAATTCCGTGGCATCGTCCGGATTGCCCCAGCGCGATGCGTCGTCGGTGCTCACGATGCCACCGGCGATCATCAGGTTCGACAGCTGCATGCGCTCCACGCGCGACATCAGGCGCACCGCGATGTCCGAGTGCGGACCCGCATGGCCGCTGCACGCCGCCAGGCCCACGCGGTCACCGGGGCCCGAAAGCCACACGGCCACCATGGATTCCGGCAGGCATCGCGTGATGAAGTCCGCCGTCTCGCGCGAGGCGTGCAGGGCGTCCAGTTCGGTGTCGAGGGTGCGTCGCAACGCATCGATGCCGAGCACCGGCGCCGAAGCCCCGGCATCGGTCGGAAGCTGCTGGATCAACTGCGTCAGATCGCCCGTGGTGCGATGCGCGTCGGTGCATCGCTGCACCAGGCTTCGCAGCTGATCGATGCGCTCGCGACGCTCGCGCGCCATGCGACACGCGCGGACCGCCTCTTCCACTTCGCGCTGGAACGCCTTGGCGCTGAGGGAGGAGGAAATCGCGCGGACCGCGTCATCCGTGCCGGTCGTCGAGGTTCGTGCCGCCGATCCGCGTTCACTGCGGTCGCCGATGAGCAACATGCGCGTGCAGGGTGACAGGCGGCGAACGCGTTCGAGCACCGCCATTTCGTCCACGGCCACGTCGGCAGCCACCAGCACCAGATCGATCACGCGCTCCACGCAGCGAACGAACGCGCGCTCGGCATCCGGCACCACTTCCACGCGATGTCCGGACGTGACCAGCTGCTCCAGCCAGTCCGGCCAGCGTGCGGCGTCGCCGATGGCCAGGATCTGGCCCGACCCGATGGAGGCGTGCGTACCACTGTGGATGTCGGTTGGCTTCTTCACGGCTTTCACCGCTTCGGCCTGATTCGGCACCGACTTTCGGACCCGGTCTACTGAAATCGCCAGATTTTCGGGGTCGCTCAGGCCGGTGGGGCTGCGTGACGCTGCCGCCACAGGCGCACAGCCTCGGCCTCCCGTGGATACACGGGTACGGCCGCCTCGGGCGCCACATGACGACCCAGCGCCAGAATGGCCCTGCCGGCCTGCAGCACCGCCTCGGCCCCCACGCGCAGCGGCAGGCAGCGAACATCCTGCTGCGCGGCACGCTGACGCCATGATGCAGGCAGGTGCTCGTCGGCGATGAGCCGTCGCACACCGTCACACGACCATGCCGATGCTTCGGATGAACGCCCATCGTGTGCAATCGCGTCGATGGTGCCCTCCACCCGCTGCACCCAACTCTCGTCGCCCTTGGAGGCGAGCGCCACCCACACGGCATCGCCCGATGACAGTTCACCGGCGAGCACCGAGGCCATGCGCGCACATGCGCCCGCACCCACCTGCACGATGCACGCGCCGCACGCCAACGCCATGGCCTGGGCGGTGGCGTGCGCGATGCGAAGCCCGGTGAAGCCGCCAGGACCCGCGTTGATCAGCACCGCGTGCAGCCGCTCGGGCGACGCGCCCACCTTCGCGAAGGCGCGGTCGATGGCAGGCATCAAGTCCTCGTGCGTGCGATCGCCGGTGCGCACGGGTTCAACCACCACCGCACCGTCACCCGACACCACCGCCACGGACTGCTCGCGCTGACTCGTCTCGATCGCCAGCAGCACATCGCGTTCAGCCATCGAGCGCCGCTCCGATCGCCGCCAATGGCACCGCGTTCAACAGCGCGTCCTGCGCCGTGGGCGCAGGCTGGGAGAGGTCGAAGGGCACCACGGCCGCGCGTTCATGGTCCGAATTCAGCAGCAACAGCCGGGCGAACGGCGCTTCCACGCCTTCCTCCACATGCTTGTGGCCCGCCACGAACAGCCGCACATTCCACGCGGCGGCAAGTCGCTCCACCTGCTCGGCGTTCTGGCCGCGACCCCAGGTCATGTTCCAGGCAGCGCCGGTGCGCGTGGCGAAATCCTCGTCCACCAGTTCGCGGTCGAGCACGCCCAGATCGAAGTTGGCCATGGCCATCGGTGAAGGCAGCGAGTGCGAACACATCAGGCCGTTCTCGGTGCGCACGGCCAGCGGCATGGCACGGATGAAGCCGCGCAGCGCCGCATCGACGAGTGCCGCCTCGTCTCCAAAGCTCCACACGAGGCCGTCGTGGAACAGCTTCGTGTTCTCGCCCGCACCCTTGCTCACGGGTTGGTCGAACGCCTGCGCGATCTCGTGGTTGGCCAGCATCGGATGCACCTGCGCCGGATACTGCAGTCGCAGCGCGGCCGCCTTGGCCAGCATGCGCCAGCTGATGTCGGCGCCGTCGGTCAGCCGCTCGCCATGGATCAGCTCGTGCAGGATCAGGTGATGGTCGGGTCGTTCGAGCTGCGCGAAGGCTCGCACCTGCAGGAAGTGGATGGGATGGTCGTGCAGATCACCCGTGGCGAGCAAGCGACCGCGCGCCGGAAGCGTGACGCAGCAACCCTTGCGCAGCGGATCCTGCCGAAGGCTGTCGGTGGCGCGCTCGAACAGCGCCGCCACGCCCTCGGCGTTCAGGTGATCGATCGCGATCGCGCTCACGGAGCCACCATGGCCGCCACGAAGCAGCGTCCGCCACCGGTGCCGGTCTCGATGGTGACAGGCGCGTACACCAGTCCCGAAGCCTTCAGTCCCGTGGTCACGCGCATCTTCACGCGCATGCGGTCGCCCTGCTTCTCGGCGCCCAGGAACTGCACGGCGATCGCGGGATCCTGCGTGCCCACGCCGCGCACGACATCCCAGTACGGCATGGGCGCCTTGCCCTTGGGCACGCTGTTCTCGTAGTCCACCACCACTTCGCGCGCTTCGCCGGGCTTCATGCGACCGGCCAGCACCACGCTCTCGCCGATGAACCAGCCGCGCTTGTCCACATCGGGGTCGAAGCGCGCGCCGGTGCCCTCATTGCGCACGCGCAGCGGAATCAGCGCGCAGTCCGGCCGATCGGTCTCCACCAGCAGCCACTGGCGAAACTTGCCATCCGGCACCATCGACAAGTCCCACTGCACCAGATAGTGCGACCGCGGCGCATCCTTGGCTGGATCGAAGTCGGTGAACACGGGCGGCGCGCCTTCCACGCTCAGGATTCGGAAGGGCTTGCCATCGCTGGAGGTGAAGTCGATGACGCCCGTGCGATTGCCCTTCAGCGCGTTGATGAAGGCCGGCGACGGCTGCACCGGCAGCGTCAC
>CAIPQY010000175.1 GCA_903867275.1 uncultured bacterium
GCGCCCTACATCACCGGTGCGGCCATTCCGGTCGACGGCGGTCGTTCACTTCGTTGACTTGTTCGGTGCGTCGCCGATGCGCGTCGCGGTCAGTGCATCGTCGAGCGTGCGTGTGGCCGACGCCGGTGCGCCGCGTTCGCGCGCCCGTGACAGCCAGTCCATCGCCTGATCGCTCTGGTTCGCGCGATGCAGGCACTCGGCCGCCTTCAGGCAGGGCTGCCATGAGGCCATGGGTGCAATCGCGAGTCGCTG
Organism: uncultured bacterium; assembly: GCA_903867275.1. Taxonomy (GTDB): domain Bacteria; phylum Planctomycetota; class Phycisphaerae; order Phycisphaerales; family SM1A02; genus SYAC01. The sequence continues at coordinate 253 of CAIPQY010000175.1, forward strand.
CCAGGTGGCGGCTGCGAGCGCGTGCAGGCCGGCCGCCGTCTGCGCGTTCGCAAGGCATTCAAGCGTTTCCGCGGAGGCGGTCGGGCGATCGGCTTCGGTCTGGATCACGGCGACGGCCTGCGCCGCGTCACCCTGCGCAACAAGCGCGTTGGCCACGGCCGTGCGCAGCAGCACGTCGCGTGGACTCGCTTCCAGTGCGCGAAGGGCGGCGGCGCGCGCGTGCGGCAGGTCGCCGGTGGCTGCGAGCGATTGTGAAAGCGAGAGCTGCACGGATGGATCAAGCGGTGCAAGCACGGCGGCGCGCTGGGCGCATGCCAGAGCCTCCTGCTGTTGCCCGAGCGCGCGCAACAGGTTCGCGCACTGCAGGGCGTGCTGCGGGTTGCCGGGCTCCAGTTCGCTGGCGCGCCGCTGACGACGCAGCGCTTCTTCCAGGCGCCCGGCGGCGGCCGCGGTGATGCCCGCGGCGCTCTGCAGCCCCGGACTGTCCAGTCGAAGGTCGGCTGCCACGGCGTAGGCATCGGCCGTCGGGCCGGGCTCGCAACGGGCCGCCATGCGCGCGCGGCCAAGCATCTCGGCGGCCAGGGCGTCGTCCGGCACGGATCGCTGCAGCGCCTCGGCGGCGCGCAGTGCCTCGGCCGTCTTGCCTGCATCCAGCAGCCGTTCGATGCTGTCGAGCGCCCGCAGCACTTCCGTGGCCGACGCGGGCCGATGCGCTGGCGTGGCGTCGCCGCAACCGGCGAGCGCCAGCGCGGCGATCCAAGGCAGCAGGCAGCGAGTGGATGGATAAGATCGGGTTCTCATGACGCAGACTCGCACCGAGACCGCCGCGGCCGCCGACGGTGGCCCCGATTCGACGGGACTGGCGAAATCCTATCGCCCCGCCGAGCAGGAGCCCCGCATCAACGCACTCTGGAGCGAGGCGAAGTGCTTCGAGGCGCGGCCTGGCTCGACCGCCGCGCCGTACTGCATCTTCATTCCGCCGCCGAACGTCACCGCCGCGCTGCACCTTGGTCATGCGCTGAACAACGCGCTGCAGGATGCGCTGAGCCGCCACGCCCGCATGAAGGGCATGGATGTGCTGTGGATGCCCGGCACCGATCACGCCGGCATCGCCACGCAGACGGTGGTGGAGCGGCGCCTGGCGCTGAAGGGTCAGCGTCGCACCGACTTCACCCGCGAGGCGTTCGTGGCGCAGGTGCAGGCATGGAAGGACGAGTATGAGGCCACCATCCTTGGCCAGCTTCGCGAGATGGGCGCCAGCTGCGACTTCTCGCGCACGCGCTTCACCATGGATCCTGTGTGCGCCACCGCCGTGCGCGCCGCGTTCCACAAGCTGTTCGAGGATGGGTTGATCGAGCGCGGTCGGCGTCTGGTGAACTGGGATCCCGCATCGCGCACGGCGCTTGCCGACGACGAGGTGGAGATGCGCGACGTGGATGGTCGCATGTGGTACCTGCGCTATCCGCTCGAGGATGGAAGCGGTCACGTCACCGTGGCCACCACGCGCCCTGAAACCATGCTGGGCGACACGGCTGTGGCCGTGAACCCGCGCGATCCGCTTGCCGCTGGCCTGCGCGGCAAGCGCGTGCGCCTGCCGATCGTTGGTCGCGTGATCCCGATCGTGGAAGATGACTATGTGGTGATGCCTGTGTCGCGTGGCGGTGATCCCGCTGACGCGAAGGCCGGCGTTGCAACGGGCTTCCTCAAGGTGACGCCTGCGCACGATCCAAACGACTGGGAGATCGGTCGCCGCCACGAGCTGGCCGCGATCAACGTGATGGGTCCCGACGGCGCCATCAGCGATCGTCATGGCTGGACCGACGTGTCGCCCGAGGCGCGCGCCTTCGTGGGCAAGAGCCGCGAGGAGGCCCGCAAGGCCATCGTGCAGTGGTTCAAGGCGAACAACCTGCTCGAAGACGAGAAGCCCTGGCGTCACGCCGTGGGACACAGCTACCGCAGCGGCGTGCCGATCGAGCCGTGGCTTTCGGAGCAGTGGTTCGTGAAGGTGACCGACGATCGTCTGCGCGGCGCGGCGCTGCGCGCGATGGAGCCGGCGCAGTTCGACGGCAAGGCGCCGGCGGGCAACGC
>CAIPQY010000176.1 GCA_903867275.1 uncultured bacterium
CGTGGGCATCGCCGCCAACGTGTCGGGCTACATCACCGAACTCGCCGTGGTGGACAACCAGAAGGTGAAGATCGGCGACCTGCTGTTCCGGATCGACGTTCGCCCGTATCAGGCCGCCCTCGATCTGGCCGTGGCCAACCTGGGCTACGTGGATCTGGAGATCCAGGCGCTGGAGGATGCGATCCGCCAACGCGACGCCGATGTGGTGGCCGCCGAAGCCGTGGCCAAGTACAACGTGCAGTACCTGGCGCGCGTGGAACCGCTGCTGCCCAAGCAGTTCGTCACCCCCGACCAGATCGACGCCGCCAAGCGCAACGTGAAGGCATCCGAAGCCGCCGTGGCGCAGGCCAAGGCTGCCGCCGCGCAGGCCCGCGCAAACCTCGGTCAGTTGGGCGACATCAACGTGCGTCGCGCGAAGGCGCAGGCCACCGTGGTGGAGAACCAGCTCAACGTGGGCTACTGCGAAGTGCGCTCGCCGGTGGACGGTTACGTGACCAACTTCAACATCTCGGTGGGCCAGTTCGCGCAGATTGGCCAGCAGGTGTTCGCGCTGGTGGACACCAGCAACTGGTATCTGCTTGCCAACTATCAGGAGACCGACCTGCGCGGCATCGAGCCGGGCATGGAGGTCGAGGTGTATCTGATGGCCTACCCGCTGGCGCGCTTCCATGGCATCGTGCAGGGCGTGGGCTGGGCGCTGTACGACCCCAATCAGGGAAGCAACGGCGTGCTGCCCACGGTGAATCCCACGCTCGACTGGGTGCGACTGGCGCAGCGCTTCCCCGTGCGCATCGTGATGGATGCAACGCCCGATCCGGTGAAGCTTCCGTATCGCATGGGCGCCACCGCCACCGCGATCGTGCACACGCGACAGAAGCGTCAGGTGCCGGACATCCTGAAGCCGCTCATGCCGGAAGGATTGCAGCGCTGGCTGGACACGCTGGCCACGCCACCCGCCACCACGCCCTACTCGCCGGGTCGCGGCGACGCGAAGTGACGTCGGCCGATCAGGCCAGACCCATGATCGTCGGGGCGTCGGCCGGCATCGCGTCCGCCTGAGCCACCACCAGTCGCAGTTCGCGCAGGTCGCCCGCACGCTTCTGCAAAGCGGCCCGCCACGGCAGCGCGCCTTCGGCAAGCTCGGGATAGGAAATCGGCGGCGCATCGACACCGCTCCGCAGCGCCTGCGCCTCGCACTCCAGGTTCTCCGCACACGCGAGCAGCGTCGGCGCCGCATCCGCCGGCACGGGCCTGTCCGCCACCTCCGCGCCCAGCGTCAGCAGCAGGTCATCGCACATGCGCTCCACGATGCTCACCGCGCGCAACTGCAGTTCGCATCGGTGCGGCGGGCAATGCTGCTCCATCTGGCAATTGCTCTGCGCGGCCATGTACTTGGCCACGTCATCGTCCATGCGCAGATGGGCCGCATCCACCAGACGCAGCGGCAGCGGAGCCGCGACGGCCGACCGCATGAGCCCCGCCACCGACTCCAGCATGTCCGCCAGGCATGGCCTCAGCTCGTCGGCCGAGCTCACGCGCCACCACAGGCGGTACACCATGAAGGTGACGAACACGCCCATGGACACCGCCAGGCAGAAGTTCATCACGGGCAGCAGGCTGATGTTCGGCCCGTTGAACTGCAGCAGCGCGAAATCCAGCACGATCATGATCTGCAGCGCCGGCGTGGCCACGCGCGGCGAGCCATGCATGCCGTATCCCATGGCGAACAGGTACACGCCGAACATGGCCAGCAACCCGGGAATGGTGGTGATCACCGGCACGATCCAGATCACCGCGAAGATGGACAGCGCGTAGGCGATCACCACCCCCACCATGCGCAGGCTTCCGATCAGCAGCGTGCCGCCGAAGGTTGCCTGCACCACCAGCATCACCGTCTCCACGCAGCCGATGCCGGTGGTCCAGTTGAGCGCGATGCAGAAAAGCGCGCAGATCATGATGGCGCTTGCGGCCTTCACGGAGTGCTTCAGCTGCGCCACGTTGGGCTTCAGCACCGGCTGACGGAACAGGTTGGGTATGCAGTCGCGCAGGTTGCGCAACGTCTCCGTGCCGAAGTCGGGCTTGTCTTCCACCGCGGCGAAGGCGGCCACCGCAGGTGCCACGCGCTCCGCCTCGTGCGCCACGCTGCACAGGGGCATCAGCCATTCGGGCACGTCGTCATGCGGCGGCAACGGTGGCAGTGCTCTGATCTCGCGCGCTGGATGCTCCAGACGCTCGATCATGCACTCCATGCGTTCACCCAGCGCGTGCAACGCCTCCGCCGCCCGCGGCGTGGCGTTCGACACATCCGCCGCGACGGCATCCACCACCATGCCCAGACACGCCGCACAACGGCTGTCGAATGCGATCAGCGACATCAGGTCATGGCGCACGTCGTCGTCGAACGACAGGTCGGTCTGCGCCTGATCGAGCAACGCCACCAGTTCGGGCGTCTTGGCGCGGTAGTACTCGGGCACATGCTGGCTCAGGTCCAGCGGCACGCCATCCTCCGCCACCTGCAGCAGACGCCGCTGCAGTTCCAGCGGGCGCTTCAAGCCACCGATCAGCTTCTCGCGCAGGGCCTCGATGGGCACCGGTGGCCACAGGAACACCATCACCAGCGACGCGCACGCAAGCCCGGTGATCACCGACTGGTACACGATGATCGCGATGTGCTCGGCGTGCCCCTTGTCGAAGAACGACATGTAGGTGATCACGATGAACGGGTAGCCGGCCATGAACAGCGTGCTGCGGTAGCGGCTCGACCCCATGAAGTACATGATCAGGATGATGTAGCCCCACATCAGCGGCAGCAGGAAGAAGGGCTGCTGGATGAACAGCGCGCACAGCGCCACCGACGCCGCGCTGCCGAAGGTGGCGGCCGTGAAGTTCAGCACGAAGCGCGTGACCGTGCTGAAACCCTTCACTTCGGTCACCACCAGCAGCGTGGTCATGGCCGGGTACAGGATCTCGAAGCGCAGCGTCTGCTGCAGCCCGATGATCAGCATGCCCGCGATCGCCAGTCGCGCCGCGTGATGCCAACGCTCGCGATCGGGCCGCAGATCCGACTTGATCAGCGTCCACAGTCTCGGCGCGACGGATGCGTGGTGATGCGCGTGGTCCATGCGAAGGTGCGCCTCGGGCGCGACAGCCACTCTACCCCCACGATCCTGCCGCCGCGAATGCATTCCCCCATCTGCTACAGTTCTGCCCGATGCTTCGAATCCGACATGCGCGAGAAAGCCTGCTGGCGCTGCACCTGCTCGGTGCGGCCACGGTGCTCGTCGCCTGCCAGGAAGAGGCGCTGTGGAACGACAAGTCCTTCGACAAGCTGGTGTCCAGCGACGCCGCCATTCCGTACGAGTCGGCCGAGCCCGCGCCGCAGCCGCCGCCCACGCAGGTCAGCAAGGCCCCCTTCGGCGAAGAACCGAAGGACCTCACCTTCCTCATCTGCTTCGCGCTGGAGAACAACCCCTCCACGCGCGCCACGTGGGAACGCGCCAAGGTCACGGCCGCCAACTGGGCCATGATGGAAAGCCTCTGGTGGCCGCGCGTGAACGCGACCGGCTTCGGTGGCTACCGACAGGAAGCGCTGCCGCAGGAAACCGGCCGACTGCTCGACCGCGGCCCGCAGGGCGATCTGGGCGTGGAGCTCACCTGGGAACTCGTCGACTTCGGTCGCCGCGACGCGCTCACCGACGCCGCGCGCCGCGCCATGGAAGCCTCCAACCTCACCTTCAACCGCGCGCTGCAGACGCTGGTGTACGACGTGCAGACGGCCTACTTCCAGCTGGACAGCAAGATCGCTCTGGAGGAGACCGCCGAGCAGAACGTGGAGACCGCGCGCGTGCAGATGGAAGCCGTCGAGGACCGCCTGCGCGTGGGCCTGGCGATCATGCCCGACGTGCTGGTGTCGCGACAGCGCTGGGAGCAGGCGCGCTTCACGCTTGAGTCGGCCCGCAGCGCCACCTTCGACGCGCGCAGCACGCTGGCACGCAGGCTGGGCCTCTCGGCCGATGTGCCGCTGGAGATCCTCTCGCTGCAGAAGCTGCCGGTGCCCGAATCGCTCGGCAAGAAGGTGGAGCAGCTGATGGCGCTGGGCGCCACCGATCGACCCGACCTGCTCGCCGCGGGCCAGCGCGTGCGCGAGGCCGAGGCGCTCATCCGCAAGGCCGAAGCCGACTTCATGCCCACCGTCAGCATGATCGGTGCCGTGGCGAACAAGTGGTACAACTGGACGCCAGATCCTGCACCGGCGAATGCCTCCTATGAAGCCACGCTGCCCACCTATGCCGTGGGGCTCACCGGCAGCTGGCTGCTCTTCGACGGCTTCGAGCGCGTGAACGCCGTGCGCAAGGCACGCTCCGAGCGCAACGCCGCGGTTGCCGACCTGACCAAGCTGAAGCTGGAAGCGCTGAGCGATGTGTGGAAGGCCTACTTCGAGCAGCTCGCCGCCGAACGCCAGTTCACCTACGGCGAATCGCTGCTCACCGCCAGCCAGGACAGCTACGACGCCATGTTCGAGGCCTACGTGAACGGCCTGCGCACGCTGCCCGAACTGCTGCAGGCCGAACTGGATCTGGCCGCCGCACGAAGCACGCTCATCCGCACGCGCGCCGAGCTGCTCGACAGCGCCGCGCGCCTGGCCTACGCCGTGGGTTCGCCCGACTTCGCCGGCCGCTACGCCAAGAAGGTGGATCCGCGCACCGACGGCGAACGCGTGCGCTGACGCGCATCCGCTATCGTGCGCGGCATGAACGCCGCCCTCCTGCAGACCGCATTCAAGGTCGCCCTGCCCTACGACGCCTATCTCGCCACCGACGCCGCCAAGGCGGGCAGCTGGCGCAGCGCCGAGGCACAGGCCACCGTCACCGGCGCACAGCGCGAACTGCTGTCCACCTTCACCAGGCACATGCCCGTGCTGGTGATCAGCGGCGTGTGGTGCGGCGACTGCGCGCAGCAAGGCCCCATGCTGCAGGCCATCGCCAAGGCGTGCCCCAAGATCGACCTGCGATGGATCGACCGCGACACCAACCCTGAGCTGCGCGACATGGTGCGCATCTGCGGCGGTCATCGCGTGCCGACCGTGATCTGGATGGCGGAGGATTTCGAGTTCGTGTCGTTGCTGGGCGACCGCACGCTGCCGCGCTACCGCGCCATGGCGGCGCGGCAGCTTGGACCCGCATGCCCGCTGCCCGGCGCGGCGCTCCCCGCCGACGAAGCGGCCGCGACCATGCAGGCATGGCTCGATGAATTCGAGCGCGTGCAGCTGATCCTGCGTCTGTCGGGACGTCTGCGCCAGAAGCACGGCGACTGAGATTGGCGGCGCGCGCCGCTCTCCGGTACACCCCACCCATGCCGCCCACCGACACCGCACGCGAAGTGCAGCACCTGCTCTCGCAGCAGGATTTCGGCCAGGCGCTGCAGGTGGCCGAACGCTGGGTGCAGAAGCAGCCCGGCGTGCTGGCCGCGTGGATGGGCGTGGCACGCGCGGCACTGGGCATTGGCATGCTGGGGCGTGCCGACAGCGCCATCACGCGCGCCTTCGCCATGGCTCCGAAGGATCCACAGGTCATCTTCTTCCGCAGCGCGATCGATCACCGCATCGGCCGCAGTGATGTGGCCATCGAGCGCCTGCAGTCGCTGGCGCGCATGAACCATCCCGTCGCGCTGGATGCCGCGCTGGCGCTGGCCGAGGCGCTGCACCGCACCGCGCGCCACGCCGAGCTGCGCGAACTCATCGCCGCCGGCGGCGCGTGGCTGCAGGACGAGCGCGCCATCCTGTACACCTCGCGCGCGCTCTCGAGCAGCGATCCGGCCGCCGCCATCGATGTGCTGCAGCAGTTCGCGCGCTCCAACGCGGCGTCGTCGCTGCGCCGCTTCGCGGGCTTCGACGCGGTGCGCCTGCTCGACGCGGCCGGCCGCCACCGCGAGGCCTTCGACCTGGCCACGCACCTGCACGCCACCACCGACTCCCGCTTCGACGTGCGCGGTCTCGAACAGGAAGTTGAACGCCAGCGCGCCCTGCTCGCGCGTGACGCCAGCTGGTGCCCGCCGCGCGCACCGGCCGTGCAGGGCATCTCGCTGGTCGTGTCGCTGCCGCGCAGCGGCACCACGCTGCTTGAACAGATGCTGGACCGCCATCCGCAGGTGACCGGCATCGGCGAGTACGACGGCATCGTGAATCTGGGCGACGATCTGGTCGGCACCGGCCTGTGGCCCGATCAACTCGCGATGCTTTCGGCGCCGCAGGCCACCGCCTTCCAGAAGCGCTACGTGGATGGCGCGCGCACGCTGCTGCGCCCGGGCGCCACGCACGCCTTCGACAAGATGCTGCTCACATGGCTGTGGCTGCCCGCCGTGGCCAGCGTGCTGCCCGGGGCCACGGCGCTGCACATGGCGCGCGACCCGCGCGACATGGCGGTCAGCCTGTTCCTGAGCAACTTCCATCCGCATGCCATGGGCTGGACACGCTCCTTCGCCGAGATCCAGCGCGTGATCGCCGCCGAGCGTTCGCTGCTGCCGCACGCGCTCGACACGCTGCAGATCCCGCACGAAACCGTGGTGTACGAGCGTCTGGTGGAACGGCCCACCGAGACCGTGGAGCGCTGCCTGCGTCGCATGGGGCTGCCCATGGACGCCGCGGTGCTGCAACCCGAACGCAACACGCGCACCGTGCACACCCTCAGCCACGATCAGGTGCGCAAGCCCATCAACACCGGTTCGATCGATCGATGGAAGAACTACGCGTGGGCGTTCGATGATTCATGGAAGCCGCTGGTCGACCTGCACGACCGCCGGCGCGCCGACGCCGTCTGATCGCTCAGTGCGCGGACTTCCACTCGGCCGGCTCGCCCGCGCGATCCGCAAGCTTCCAGCATGCCTCGAGCACCTCGCGAAGCCCCTCACCGGTCGCGCCACTCACGGCCATGCGGCGATCCTTGGGCACACGCAGCGCGTTGCCGATCTTGTTCACCAGCTTGGCGCGATCCGCCTCGGGCACCAGGTCGATCTTGTTGAACACCAGCAGCTCGGGCTTGCCGGCAAGCTCCTCGCTGAAGGCCTGCAACTCGCCGCGGATCACCTCGGCGTTGGTCACGGGGTCGCTGCCATCAAGCGGCGCAATGTCCAGCACATGCAGGATCACGCGCGTGCGCTCGATGTGCTTCAGGAATTCGTGACCCAGGCCCGCGCCCTCGGCGGCACCCTCGATCAGTCCCGGCAGGTCGGCCACCACCAGGCGACGGTCACCCGGCAATTCGGCGATGCCCAGCTGCGGACTGATGGTGGTGAACGGATACGCGCCCACCTTCGCCTCGGCGCGCGTGAGCGAGCCAAGCATGGTGCTCTTGCCGGCGTTCGGCAGGCCCACCAATCCCACATCGGCCAGCAACTTCAGTTCCAGACGCAGATCGCGCTGCACCGCCGGCTCGCCCAGCGTGCGCTCGGTCGGCGCCTGATGCGTGGCGCTCTTGAAACGATCGTTGCCCCAGCCGCCCTTGCCACCTGGCGCAACCACCACGCGCGTGCCTGGCACGGTCATGTCGGCGATCAGTTCGTCGGTGGCGAGATCGAACACCAGCGTGCCCGGCGGCACCGCCACCAGCTTGTCGGCACCTGCGGCGCCATGACAGTTCTTCGACGTGCCGGGCTCGCCATCCTTCGCGAAGAAGTGCCCCTGGTACTTGAACTGCAGAAGCGTGTCGAGGTGCGGGTCCACCCACATCACCACGTCGCCACCATGGCCGCCATCGCCACCGTCAGGGCCGCCCTTGGGCATGCACTTCTCGCGGCGCATGTGACTGCAACCGTCGCCGCCCTTGCCTGAACGGACGACGATGCGAGCCTGATCAACGAGCATGGTTCAGCCTTGCCGCACGAAGCGGCGGGCTCAGTTGGCCGACGGCACCACGTCCACGAAGCGTCCGCGGAAGCGAACGGCTCCCTCGGTGTAGGACATGATGCTGTGGTCCTTCGCCAGGAAGGTGTTCAAGCCGGGCTTCCACTTGGTGCCGCACTGGCGCACGATGATGCAGCCTGCACGAGCCACTTCACCACCATAGAGCTTGATGCCCCGGTACTGAGGGTTCGAGTCGCGACCGTTCTCTGTGGAGCCTTGCCCCTTCTTATGTGCCATGGCGAATTCCTTCCTGAAATGGTGAGCCGCACAGTGTAACCAAACCCCGGGCTGCCGCCAAGCGGCTGCAAACCGTGAAAACAGGGCTTTCTTCAGCCCCTGCCGCGACCGACGGCGCACCCCACAGGGATCAGCGCACGATCCAGCTGGGATTGGTGCTGGTGGCGTCCGGCACCTGCATCGGCACCTCACCCGTGAAGTGCCCCCGCTCACCAGGCACCCGGTAATCGATGCGCAGCGTCTTGCGAGCGGACACGGCGGCGCCGCTCTTGGCGTCCTTCAGCGTGCCGCGACCGTTCGAAAGGCCCGACACCAGCACGGAGAACGCGCGCACATCCGGCTCGATCGCGAACACCACGATGCC
>CAIPQY010000177.1 GCA_903867275.1 uncultured bacterium
TCAACTTCAGCGCGACCAGCTGGTCCAACTACCGCATCGGCATGCCGCGCGGTGGCATGTGGAAGTGCCGCTTCAACAGCGACTGGAACGGCTACTCGAGCGACTTTGCCAACACGAAGTCGCTGGACGTGGACGCGAACGGCTACGCCTACGACGGTCTGCCTCAGAGCGCAACGCTGAACATCGGCCCCTACTCGGTGCTGGTGTACTCGCAGGGCGACGCGCAGGTGCCGGGCAATCCGGCCGACATCGACGGCAGCTGCACGGTGGATGCGGGCGATGTTGGATTCGCGCTGCTGGACTTCGGTTCGGCGGGCGGCCCCAGCGATCTCGACGGCGACGGCGTGGTTGGCAGCGGCGATATCGCGATCATCCTGCTCGAATTCGGCTGGACCTGCAACTGAATCGATCGAACGCCACATGAACCGCCGATCCCATGCCGTGCGCTGCCTCGGCGCCCTGACGGCGCTGGCGCTCGGCATGCAGGCGTGGGCGGTGGTGCTGCCGGTGTCCGCGCGCGCGGGCGTCGGCGCGATTCCGTATCAGGTCGGCACCATCAAGGGCGTCACCTTCCGAACATGGGCGCCGAACGCGCAGGCGGTGAGCGTGGTGGGCAGCTTCAACTTCTGGAGCACCACGGCCCACCAGCTGAGCAGCGAGGGCAACGGCTACTGGTCGGGCGACGTGAGCAACTGCCCCTTCGCCGCGCAGTACAAGTTCGCCATCAAGATCAACGGCGCGTACCAGCAGAAGGCCGATCCACGCTCGCGGCTGCTGGTGAACAGCGTGGGCAACAGCATCGTGCACGATCCATCGGCCTACGCGTGGACCACCGGCATCTTCAGCATCGCGGACTGGAACAGGCTGGTGATCTACGAGCTGCACCTCGGCTCCTTCCACGTGACCACGGGCACCAGCGTGCCGAGCACCTTCAGTCGCGCCACGCAGAAGCTGGATGAGCTGGTGGACCTGGGCATCAACTGCATCGAGCTGCTGCCGGTGGCCGAGTTTCCTGGCGACATCAGCTGGGGCTACAACCCCAGCTATCCCTTCAGCGTGGAGAGCGCCTACGGCGGCCCGAACGAGCTGAAGAAGTTCGTGGACGCCTGCCACGCCCGCGGCATCGCCGTGCTCGCCGACGTGGTGCACAACCACTACGGCCCGAGCGACCTGGGCATGTGGCAGTACGACGGCTGGAGCCAGAACGGCAACGGCGGCATCTTCTTCTTCAACGACACGCTGCGCGCGAACACGCCGTGGGGCCCCCGCCCCGACTACACGCGCACCGAGGTGCAGCAGTACGTGCGCGACAATGCCTCGATGTGGCTGGGCGAGTTCCGGATGGACGGTCTGCGGTGGGACGCCACCAAGTTCATGCGGCGCACGGACTCGGCGGGCACCGACATTCCAAGCGCGTGGAGCCTGCTGCAGGCGTGCAACAACGACATCGATGCAACCTGGCCGGGCAAGATCTCCATCGCCGAAGACTTCGATGACAGCGCCGCCGTCACGCGGCCCGTGTCGCAGAGCGGCGCAGGCTTCGACAGCCAGTGGGACTGGTTCGTGCACTCGATCCGCGGCGTGGTGACGGCCAGCAGCGACAGCGGTCGCGACATGAACACCGTGCGCGACGCCGTGGCGCACGCCTACAACGGCAGCGCCACGCAGCGCGTGATCTACACCGAAAGCCACGATGAAGTGGCACTGACCAGCGGCAACCTGCGTCTGCCGAGCGCCATCAGCGCCTCCGCGCCGGGTGGCCTGCAGGCGCGCAAGCGCAGCACCCTGGCAGCGGGCGTGATGTTCACCAGCCCGGGCATTCCGATGCTGTTCATGGGCCAGGAGCTGCTGGAGGACGGTGGCTGGGACGCCAACGACCCGATGGACTGGACCAAGGCCA
>CAIPQY010000178.1 GCA_903867275.1 uncultured bacterium
GATGCGCCGTCCTCGCCGCGCAGCAGGGTGGTTTCGAAGCCCGCGCGCTCCATCGCCTGTCGGTGCGCGTGCAGGTCTCGCAGCGTGATCTCGTGCAGTTCGTGCAGCGCGATGCGTCGTCCGCCCGTGCTCACGCGGAACTCGTGGTACAGCACCAGTTCGTCGCGCACCTGCTGCCATCGGGTGCGCCGTTCCACCAGCATGCCCTCCGCCTCGAACAGCAGCGGCGTGGCGTGGAGCCGTTCCACGGATTCGGGAGAGGGGCCCGGCTCCACCACCAGCACGCCGTGCGGCCGCAGGTGCCACTTCATGCGACGCAGCGCCATGTGCAGCCGCGTGTCACCCAGCGGATAGGCGATGCCCGAGAGCAGGCAGGTGATCACGTCGTAGTCGCCCGGCAGATCGAGTCGCTCCATGGACTGCAGGTGCAGCGGAACGCCGGGCAGTCGGCGCGCGGCGACGTTCAGCATGGCGCCGCTGTGATCAGCGCCCTCCACGTCGGCGTGGGCGCGCAGATGCAGCAGGTGCTGTCCGGTGCCGCAGGCCACGTCCAGCAGGCGTGGACGCTTGATGTGGATGGTCTGCTGCCACGCGGCACGAACGCGTGCGGCCTCGCGCGCCGCATCGCGGCCGGTCACTTGCCCGACGGCGTCGTACAGTTCGGCGCCAAGTTCGTAGCGCATGCGGGGGCGCTCCTACCGAAGGGCGTGGCTGCTGCTGCCGCGCACGCGCTGCACGCACTCGGTCACGATGGCAGCCGCTTCACGCACCTCGTTCTCGGTGGTGAGCCGCGACAGGCTGAAGCGCACGCTGCCGTGTGCCAGCGTTTCGGGAAGGCCCATGGCCAGCAGCACGGGACTGGGTTCGAGCGATCCGCTGCTGCACGCCGCGCCGGCGCTGGCCGCCACGCCGCGCTCCGACAGCGCCAGCAGGATGGCTTCGGCCTCCAGCCGCGGAAAGGCGATGTTGGTCGTGTTCCAGAGCCGGGGTGCGGTTTGCGCATGCACCACCGCCGAAGTGTCGGCCTGGCAGACCAGGCCCTCGAACAGGTCGCGAAGTGCCGCGCCCTTCGCGGCGCCATCGCCTGCAAGCCACGCGCGTGCGGCTGCTGCGGCTGCGCCAAAGCCCACGATGCCAGTCACATTCTCGGTGCCGGCGCGTCGTTCGCGTTCCTGCGGGCCGCCGGCGAGCACCGACAGCAGGGGTGTGCCGCGCCGGATCGCCAGTGCGCCAACGCCCTTTGGGCCGTGCAACTTGTGCGCCGAGCAGGTGAGGAGGTCGGCGCCCAGCGCCGCGAAGTCGGTCGGCACGCGGCCCACCCACTGGGTGGCGTCGGTGTGCAGCAGCACCTTGGCGGCACGGCACATGCGCGCGATCTCCGGGATGGGTTGCAGCACGCCGGTCTCGTTGTTGGCGGCCATCAGGCTCACCAGCGCGATGTCGCCGCCGCGCTCCGACAGCACGCGCGCGAGCGCCTCGATCGATACAAGCCCCTGCGTGTCGTTGGGCAGCCACACCACCTCGGCCACACCATCCTCGTGCAGACGCTTGCACAGGTCGCGAACCGCCGAGTGCTCCAGGCGGCTGGTCACCAGCACGCGTCGTCGTGTGCCTGCGAGCGCGCCGCGGATGGCCAGGTCAGCAGACTCCGTTCCTCCGCTGGTGAACACCAGTTCGCGTTCGGTGCAGCCCAGCAGCTGCGCCACCTCGCTGCGAGCGAGTTCGACCTGATGCCGCGCAGCCTGGCCCGGGCGGTGGATCGAACTGGGATTGGCCCAGGTGCGCTCAAGCGACGCCTGCACGGCGTGCACCACCTCGGGCAGCGGCTGCGTGGTGGCATTGGCGTCCAGGTAGATCACGCAACGAGTCTACGAAGCCCGAAA
>CAIPQY010000179.1 GCA_903867275.1 uncultured bacterium
ATGAACGCTTCACGACCCTGCGCACCGCGCTCGCCGCAGCGGGCCTGGGCGCGCAGCTTGGCAAGGCCAACCCCGGTCCTTGGACGCTGCTTGCGCCATCCAATGAGGCTTTCGGCGCGATCCCGGCGGAATCGCTCAAGGCTCTTCTCGCGGACAAGCCTGCGCTCACCGCCGTGCTGGCAGGACACGTCCTTCCGACGGCGATTCGACGCGAGGAGATGCTGTCGCAGGGTTCGGCCCGCACCCTGGCGGGTGATTGGACGGTCACCTTCGCGCTGGAATCGGGCGCGATCACCGTGGATGGGGTGCGCATCGAGGTGGCCGACATCGAGACCGCCAACGGCGTGATTCACCTGATCGGTGGCGTGCTTCCCGCGAGACAAACGGCGCCCGTCGTGAAGGGTGCGCCACTCGCCGCGCCGCAGCGCGCCGCTGCCATCCTGGAACTGGCGATCGAGCGAGGTGTGCCGCGCTTCAACGCGGGCGATGCCTCCTCGTGCGCCGCGCTGTATGAACTCGCCGTGGCGTCGGTGGTGCTGCTGGGACAGGATGCGGTCGACCCGGAAATCCTGGCCGAACTCACCCATGCGCTCGAGCAAGGCGCGGCCAATCCGGATGCGTCAGAGCGGGCGTGGCTGCTCCGGCGAGCCATGGACCGCGCGCTTGAAACGATGAAGTGACCGCGTTCAGCGGGCGTTCGACGCGCTGAACCCCGCACCGCGCGCATGGCGGCAAGCGTGTTCGATCACTGGCGCAGCGACGCGATGTCGATCACGAAGCGGTACTTCACGTCGCTCTTCAGCATGCGCTCGTAGGCCTGGTTGATCTGGTCGATGCGGATCAGTTCGATGTCGCAGGTGATGTCGTGCTGCCCGCAGAAGTCGAGCATTTCCTGCGTTTCTGCAACGCCGCCGATCAGCGAGCCGGTGAGGATGCGGCGCGGCATGAACAGGCTGAAGGAGCTGATCTGCTGCGGCTTGGGGGGTGCGCCAACCATCACCATGGTGGCGTCCAGCTTGAGCAGCGCCATGTACGGATCCAGCGCGTGATCGGCGCTGACCGTGTCCACGATCAGGTCGAAACTGCAGGCATGCTTGGCCATGGCCGCGGCGTCCGTGGACAGCACCACCTCGTGCGCGCCGAGCCGCAGGCCGTCCGCCGCCTTGCTTGCGGAAGTGGTGAACAGCACGGTGTGCGCGCCGAGCGCGCGCGCGAACTTCACGCCCATGTGGCCCAGTCCGCCAAGACCCACGATGCCCACCTTCTTGCCGGGGCCTGCGCCCCACTTGCGAAGCGGTGACCACGGCGTGATGCCCGCGCACAGCAGCGGGGCGGCCTTGGCCGGGTCGAGGTTCGTGGGCACCTTCAGCGTGAAGGCCTCGTCCACCACCACCTTCTCGGAGTAGCCACCGAAGGTCATGCCGCCCATGTGCTTGTCGGGCGAGTTGTAGGTGAAGGTGACGCCGTTGGTGCAGAACTGCTCCAGTCCGCGTGCGCAGTGGTTGCAGGTGCGGCAGGCATCCACCATGCAGCCGACCGCAGCCAGATCACCGGCCTTGAAGCGCGTGACCTTGGCGCCAACGCGCGAGACGCGACCCAGGATCTCGTGGCCCGGCACCACCGGGAACACCGCGCCGCCCCACTCATTTCGCGCGGTGTGCAGGTCGCTGTGGCACACGCCGCAGTACAGGATGTCGATCTCCACATCGGTGGCCAGCGGCGCGCGGCGCTCGATGGTGTGCGGGGCGAGCGGGCTGGTGGCGGAGTGTGCTGCGTAGGCCTTGGTGGTCATCTGCTTCTGCTCGAATGGGTTGCTGGACGGCGCGTGGTGGCGCGGGGCGGCAGGATAGGCAAGCGTGCCAATGTCAGGGCGTTGGCTGGGTCCACGCGGGCAGCGCGAACACCCACAGACAGGTGGACTCGTCGCCCTGCATGTCGTTGTCGCTGGAAACCACCAGCGTTCGGCGGCCGTCCGGAAGGGTGGGCCCGAAGCACAGACCCTCGATCTTCTCGGGGGTTCTTGCGACGCCCGATGCAGGATCGGCCAGATCCACCAGCAGCCGCTTGGACACGGGACGCACACCCTCGGGCAGATCGTTCGAAGGCAGCGACACCACGCTCGACACATCGGTCGCGTTCGATGCATCGATGACGTAGATGCGGCGGAACTTGGCGGCCGGCCCGTCGCGTTCGATCACGAGGAAGCGCTGCTCATCAAGCGCCAGCAGTTCGTTCAACCCATACGAGGCGCTGTCGAGTGGATACACCACCTGACGCATCGTTGTGGCGCCGGGCTCCGAGCCCAGGCACAGCATGCGAACGTTGCGGCCCGCGCGCTTGCCCTTGGCATTCAGCGCGCCGTCCTGCAGCAGCGGGCTCTGCGGAATCGTCCACACCACGCCCTTCGGCGTGATCGCCATGCCTTCAAGGCCCCGGTTGGGCTGACGACCCGAGGTGTTGGCGGGTGGCATCTCGGCGGCCTCATCCGCGCCTGGGCGCTGGCAGCGGAACATCGAGGGAATGGGCCACGTTCGCACGAACGCTCCGTGCGGATCGAATTCCAGCACGGCCGGCATGTACTCCTCGGACACCAGCACGTTGCCCGAAGGCAGCTGCCGGATCGCTTCGGGATCGAGTCGGTTGGACACCACCTCGCCGTTGGCCAGCGTCAGGGTTCCAAGCTCGGAGCCGAGACCGATGAAGGGCTTGCCGTCCGGACGCTTCAGCGTGTCGGTTGCATCATGGGTGATCTGCACGGGCTTCGCGTTGGCCGGATCCACGCGCAGCGTCATGCGCTGGAAGCGGCAATGGAAGGGTGCGGCACCATCGGCAGGGCCGCGGTCGTTCACGGCCAGCAGATGCGCGCCACCCGGGAACGTGTCCATGCAATCGAGGCCCGAGCCCATGCTGCCAAGGCGCCCATGGGGAACGCCGGGATGCACTTCACCCGAAAGGCCGCTGCGATCGGTTGCGTCGCCCGCGATCGTGGTGCTGCCGATGCATGCGCACGCCTCGGGTGCGGGCTGGGCGGAGTCGCCGGAGCACGCCAGGCCTGCAGCCAGAACCAGCGCGGTGGTCGTGAAGACTTGCATGGAAGCGAAAAAGGTAGCCGAAGTGTGCGCGGGATTGAGTTGCAGAGCTGGGTGGGCCGCGCGACCGTTGCGCGGGCGGCGCCAAGGGGCGGGCGTTTCGGGGGTGGAAACAGGCGCAACGGTGAGGACGGGATGTGAGTAGACTCTTCCCCTCGCCCTTCGCGGGGCGCGGCTGGCTGCGGGGTGTAGCTCAGCTTGGTAGAGCGCTTGGTTCGGGACCAAGAGGCCGCAGGTTCAAATCCTGTCACC
>CAIPQY010000180.1 GCA_903867275.1 uncultured bacterium
AGCAAGATGGACCTTTCGTGTACCCGAAGGAGAACTGAAAAATGAAGCGTCGATTCAACATCATTGCTGGCCTGGCGGCTTGTACGTCGCTGACCGGCTTCGCGCACCTGTGCTACGCACAGTGCGACACCAGCGTCCAGAGCGGCGACGTGGCCACCACCGACGGTTGGGCCCACAACGTGGACACCGACTATGACGGCGAGGACGATCCCGACACCAACGGCGGCTGCAACCTCGGCGCCCCCACCTTCACCGACCTCGGCAGCCTGTCTGCTGGAGCGCTCAAGCGCATCAGCGGCCAGGTCGGCAACTATGTCACCAGCGCCGGCGGCAACAGCCGTGACCTTGACTGGTGCAGCTTCAACTTGAGCGCACCGGGCTACATCACCGTGTCGCTGTCCATGTCGAAGGACGGCGTGCCGTTCTCGACCAACGGCGCCGATGTCACCCAGTCCACCCTCTTCATCGCGCAGGGCCCGGCGATCGCCGACGACGCCACCTACTGCAACGATGCAGCCACGGTGTTCATCTACGGCGAGAGCCTGGCGGGCGATTGCCCGCAGGTCGCCGTGTACCAGTTCCCCAACGGCGCCGACAGCAGCAAGATTCCAATGCCTGCCGGTCGCCACATGGTGGTCGTCACCACGCCGTTCAATGACGCGCTGTACACCGGTCCCGTCGACTATGCGGTGACCATGGAAGTGCTCGCGCTTGACAACGCGGTCTGCGGCACCAGCACGGCTGCGTGCACCGAAGCCCACTCGGGCGGCGGTTGCAACGACGCCGCATGCTGCGATCTGGTCTGCGGCTTCGACAGCAACTGCTGCTCGGTGGCCTGGGACCAGTCCTGCGTGGACAAGGGCGTCGAGCAGTGCGGTCTGTTCATCTACAACTGCGCGCCGGGCGCCAACGCTCCGGAGAATGACTGCGCGGGCGCGGCGACCTTCATCGACGCCTCCGTGCTGCCGCTCACCTTCGGCTTTGATGGCACCAACGCCAGCAACGACGGTCCGAACGACGTGAACAGCCTCTGCAGCAGCAACACCACCAAGGACGTGTGGTACGTGGTTGGCCCGCTCGCCTACAGTGGCGAACTGCGCGCGACCATGTGCGGCCTTGGCAACGTCGGCGACGCCGTGCTGAGCATGTACAACCTCGGCACCGAGAGCACCGTTTCGGACGGCAGCACGCTGCCCGAGAAGTACATCGGTTGCCGCGACGACGTGTGCGACGACGACGGCGACGGCACGCTGGATTTCGGCGGCCCCGCCGGCCTCACGATGATCGGCGTTGAGAAGGACAACTACTACGCCATCCGCGTGGGTAGCTTCCTCGACGGTGGTCAGGATCCGACGGCTCCCGCCGGTCTGGTGGGCAGCATGACGGTCAGCTTCCGAGCAACCGTGTTCACCAACGGCCTGCAGGCCGCGTTGGCGAAGTCGGACGGCAGCAACGTGAACCTGGGCTGGATCTCGGGTTGGGCGAGCGAGACCAACGTCAAGCGTTGGATGTTCGTGCCCTGCTTCACCACCGAGAGCGCCACCATCAACGGCTTTGACTTCACGGCCTTTGCCGGTGACGGTGCAGTGTCTGACCAGGTCAACTTCAAGATCATCGCTCGCGACAGCGCCAGCAGTGATCACGGAGCCTTCGGTCGTCCGTTCGGCAACGGTCTCTTCGACGCCAGCGCCGTGCTGGTTGAAGGCACCGAGCCCCTGGACATCGAGGGCTTCGCAGACGTGGGTGACCAGTATGGCCAGCGCTTCTTCGTGGATCTGTCCACGCCGTTCGACCTGGCTGCTGGCGACTACTACTTCACCACCTATGCGTCGAACTCGGAAGGCGGCAACTCCTCGTTCGCATGGCTCAGCTACGGTGTGGACGGCATGGCCGGCCAGACGCTGACCACGCTGACGAACGCGGGTACCAACCCCGCTGGCCTCACCGTGACGGGCTTCCCGTTCGGCTGGCGTGGCGTGGGTGCGACTCCCGAGCTCATCGCCTACCAGGTGATGGTCAACGCGACCACCCCGGAGTACACCGTGCAGCCGGAAGACCAGGCCGGTCTTGAGTACCAGCCTGCCTTCAGCCTGAAGGGTGATCTGGCCAACGCGTGCTTCGGCGACATCGACGGCAGCGGCGTGGTTGACAGCGGCGACATTGCCTTCGCCCTGCTCGACTTCGGTCCCTGCCCGGGCTGCCCGTCCGACCTCGACGGCAGCAACGAGACGGACTTCGGCGACATCGCGCTGATCCTGCTCAGCACCGGTCCCTGCTTCTGAAGCACGGCCGACTGAGTCACTGAAACTGATTCGGGTACACACCCCCCCGGCCTTGCGCCGGGGGGGTTCTTCTTTTTGCGTCGTGCGATTGTTGTGCAACTTCCGATGAAGTTGTTGTTCCAGCAGGGGTTCGCGTGCAGAATGGTCGAGTGACTGGAAGTCTGTGCGGGCGCGCCGCACGGAACTGCCAGCGCTGCACCCACTCAGGAACCACGCCTCATGCACCGATTCATCGCCAGCCTTTCCGCCGTCGCCGTTGCCAGCCTGTGTTCCACATCCGCCATGGCGCAGTCATGCGATCTGGATTCCAGTGCGTCGGCCGGGCTGGTGGACACGGGCTTCAATCAGGCGATCGCCAAGGACGGCAACGGCGGTTGGTACACCAGTGCCGATCCGGTGACGGGCAGTTTCCCGTTCATGGAAGCGGGCACGCGCAGCGTGGGCGGCAGCTTCCGGGTGACAGGCCTGATCGGCAACTACCAGGGAAGCACCGGCACCAACTACCGCGATCTGGACTTTGTGCGCTTCAAGGTGACGCAGCCGTGCTACGTGGTGGCCACGCTGTCGGTGGGCCGCGATGTGGGTGGGTTCGTGATTCCGTTCCAGTCGGGAGAGCGAAGCGAACTGTCTGTCTACACCGGCGATGTGGAGACTTCCGCCACGGCGAAGCTGGTCTCCGACAGCAACGACACCGACGGTTGTCCGCATGTGGCCGACTATCGCTTTGCCGACGGCTCCACGCAGTCCAAGGTGCCGGTCGCGGCGGGCGACGTGCTGCTGATCGCGACCACCGCAAGCAACGCCGCGGGCAGCACGGCTTACAACGGCCCGCTGGTGTACGGCCTGGATGTGCAGCTTTTGCCGCTTGATTTCGCTTCCTGTGGCACCGCCACCAACGACTGCATCACCACCAGTTCGGGTGGTGGCTGCAGCGACACCGCATGCTGTGATGCGGTGTGTGGACTCAGCCCCGAGTGCTGCGTGGTGGCCTGGGACTCGGACTGCGTGCAGACGGGCGTGTCGCAGTGCGGCAACTTCCTCTACACCTGCGAGCCGGGCGTGTCGAACGACTGCGCCCTGACGCCGGAAGTGATCGATGTGACGGCCACGCCGCTCACGGTCAGCTTTGACAACACCAACGCGAACACCGACGGCCCCAACGACATCAACACGCTGTGCTCTGCGCTGACCGCGAAGGACGTGTGGTATCAGATCG
>CAIPQY010000181.1 GCA_903867275.1 uncultured bacterium
ATGGTGGGCTGCAACGCCACGAACACCGGATGCCGCGGCTCGCCCGCGAAGCACGCCTGCAGTTCGCGGCGCCACCAGCCGAGCAGTTCCAGCGCACGCGCCTGATCTCCGGCCTCGTCGCCCAGATCATCGGCCCATCGGCAGAAGCCGTAGATGGCCGCGAAGTCCTCGCGCGCCGCTGCGGGCACCAGCGAGGTGAGCACGGGGAAGTTCTCGTAGCGATTGCGCGTGAGTTGCAGGCACCATGCGCGTGCCTGCGCCGGGCTCATGACTTCGCAACGATCGGGGCCGTTGCGATCCAGCAGTCCCGTGATGGGCGTCTCCGACATCGCGGTCATCGGGCGGCTCCGGGGCCATGCTTGCGACGACGGCGTGCGGGCTGGATACCCATCTGCTCGCGGTACTTCACCACGGTGCGCCGCGCGATGGTGACGCCGCGGGCCTTCAGTCGCGCCGCCAACGCCTCGTCCGACAGTGGATGCGCCTTGTCCTCGGCGTCCACTTCTTCCTGCAGCATGGTGCGCACCGCTTCCCAGCTCACGCTCTGGCCATCTTCCGTTTCCGTGCCGCCGGTGAAGAACTTGCGCAGTTCCACCAGGCCGCGCGGCGTCTGCAGCCACTTGCCGCTCACAGCGCGGCTGACGGTGGCCACATGCACGCCAAGCTTGTCGGCCACATCGGTCATGGGCAGCGGCTTCAGGTGGCCGGGACCCTGATCGAACCAGTCGCGCTGCCGCTCAAGCACCACCTCCACCACCTTCAGCAGCGTGCTGCGACGCTGCGTGATGGCGTCGATCAGCCAGGTGGCCGAGCGGATGCCCTCCTGCAGGAAGGTGCGGGTTGCGGCGTCCACATCGGGGCGCTCGGCCATGGCCGCGTAGTTGGGACTGACGCGCAGCGGCGGCAGCGGGCCATCCCACAGCGCGGCCACGTAGCGATCGTTCTCGGCGTCGTACTCCACCATCACGTCGGGGATCACGCGCTCTGGATCGTCGTCGATCAGGTCGCGGCCCGGCGAGGTGGTGAGTCGGCGCAGGCGCTCCTTGGCAGCCTCCACGCGCTCGATCGACAGGCCGCTGCGCTGCACGATGCGCGGCAGTCGGTTCTCCAGCAGATCGTCGTAGTGATCGCGCACCATCAGGATGGCGTCGTTGATGGCGGCGCGATCGTCGGCGGCGGGCGCCTCGATCCAGCGATCGGGATCCAGCTTCGATTCGAGCTGCAGCAGCAGGCTCTCGCGGATGTCGCGCGCGCCCACGCCCGGTGGTTCGAGATGGTTCTGCACAAGCGGCAGCACCTCGGCCAGCGTGGCCTCGGTGAATGGGCCACCCTCGGCGGCGGTGCTCTGCGCGGCGATGCTGGCCAGGTCGCTCGACAGCAGGCCATCGTCGTCGATCGCTTCCACCAGCAGTCGCCCTGCGGCCAGCGTGGCCGGCGGCACCTCGGCAAGATCCCACTGATGTCGAAGCTGTTCGCTCAGGCGTTCGCGACGCGCGGGCGCGGCAGCCAGCATCTCCATCTTGGTGTTGCGGTCGTCGCTGGTGCGCGTGGGCCGATGCCACGAACTCTCGTCGAACTCGCGCTCGAAGGCGCGCGCGCGCTCGAAGTCGGCGCCGGTTTCGCCCACGGTCAGCGGCCGCTCGACGGGCTCCTCCTCCGGCGGATCCTCGCTGGTGGGCTGCGCCACCTGGCTCGCATCGGGCTCCACCTGCTCCAGCGCCACGTTGCGCTCCAGTTCCTGCTCCACGCGCTCCTGCAGCTGGGCAAGCGGCATCTGCAGCACTTCCATGCTCTGGATCATGCGCGGCGCCAGACGCAGGCTCTGGCCGATCTTCAGTTTCTGCGAGGTCTCGAAACGCACGGGCCCATGGTACGCGTTGCCGCGCCCGTTCAGTTCACCTTGCGACGCCCGGCGATGGCATCGGCCAGCGCGGCGCGATGCGCGAACTCGATCTGGCTGCCGGCGGGAAGTCCGCGCGCGAGACGCGACACGCTGACGCCAAGACGCGCGAGACGGTCGGCCAGATACAGGCCGGTGCTGTCGCCCTCGAGGTCGGGATTGGTGGCAAGGATCACCTCGGTCACCCTCTGGCCGCGCGCGTTGCGCTCGGGTTGCTCCACGCGCTGCAGCAGTTCGCGCACGGTCAGCGTCTCGGGGCCCACGCCATCGAGCGGCTCCAGCCTGCCCATCAGGCAGTGGTACACGCCGCGATGCGCACCGCTGCGCTCCAGCGTCCACAGGTCCTTCGGCTGCTCCACCACCATCACCACGCCCGCGTCGCGCCGCGGGTCGGCGCAGATGGCGCAGGGATCGGTGTCGGTCATGTTGAAGCACACGCCGCAGTGCTTCACCTGCGACTTCACCTGCTCGATCGCGTTCGAGAGTTCGGCGGCCTCGGCCTTGGAACCCTTGAGAATGTGGAACGCCAGACGCTCGGCGGTGCGGCGACCCACGCCAGGCAGGCGCGCGAACGCTTCCACCAGTCGCTGCACGGGCTCGGGGTGACCACCAGCCGCGGGTGCGGCACCTTGCGATTCACCTGGCTTGCGAGGCGTGGCCATGACAGGATGCTACGCAGCGCCTTCGGCGTCCGGCGCTTCCGGTGACGACTCCGGCACACGCGAAGGCGCGCGGCGCTCCACCTTCATGATGATCGCGTCGAAGGCGTCCATGGCTTCGCGCACCAGCGGGTTTTCGGCGATGCCCTGCTCCATTCCATGCGCCGGCGCGGCACCCACCACCGGCGCTTCGCGCGGCGCATCCACCGCCACCTTCCATGTGGGGCCAAGCGCCTTGCGCACAAGTTCCTGCAGCGGCTCGATGCGACGGGCCGCGAACGCGCCGCTCATGCCGGCCTCGCTGGCAACGCGAAGGCGCAGCGTCTGGCCGCTGATGGCGACGGGTTCGAGCGCCTCCACCATTGCGGCGTCGCGCGCCACGACCGCGATGGCGGTGATGCGGGACCAGGCCTCGGCAACGTCTGCAGGTTGCGTGGTGGAGGTTTGGGTGGCCGGGCTTTGCGTGGAAGCCGGTCGCGCAGTCGGCGCAGGCGCGGAGACGGG
>CAIPQY010000182.1 GCA_903867275.1 uncultured bacterium
CGGATCAGCACCAGACCGCTCGAGTCGCTGATGCTCTCCACCGTGCCGGTGGCGGTGCTCTTCACCTCGGTCTTCATCATGCCGAACACGCCCTTGCTGCGCGCGATGGGCTCGTCCTTGGCGATCGCCTCGCCCACCTTCTTCAGCATCAGCGCAGGCAGGTCGCGCGGCTGGCACGCCAACAGGTTGGCCACCTTCAAGGGCGTCACGTCGCCTTCCAGGAAGGTCTGCGCCACCACCGTGCCGCCCTGCACGCGATCGCCCAGCGCCACGCGCACCTCGCCCTGCGTTGGCAAGGCGCGACGCACGCGAAGCACGCTGTGCGCCGAAACCTTCAGACCGGGCGTGTAGGCCTTTGCCATGAGTGGGGAAGGTAGCGGTTCCGACGACCTCCGACAGCCGCCGGAACCGCGCTCCCCTCAGGAAGTCCGTTGAAGCGATGCGTGGGTGTCGGCCGCGCTCATCGCTCCACTGCGTACTCCAGGCTCACAACCGCCCGCATGGTCTTGTCGATGGTGGTGGTGCTGTAGTCGCTGCCATCGTTGTTGCTGATCGATCCGCGTGGCAGGATCTGGATCACGCCCTGCGAGGCGCTCTGCAGCGCGCCCACCCTGGATCCGCTGCCGTTGGCCAGCGTCTCGGCGCGCTCGAGCGCGTTGCGCGTGGCCTCGGCCAGCAGGTTGTTCTTCGCCACATCGGTGCTGCTCACCGTGAACATGGGCGGCGCCGAACGCACCTCCACGCCGTCCTTGATGAGATCGGTCACCTTCTCGGCGAGCGACTTCACCTGCTTCACCTTGCCGCTCTGCACCACCACCTCCTGGCCCAGCACGTACGACTCGATGCGATTGGACGCGTTGCCCTTCAGGTCGCGCGCGTACAGCATCTCGGTCTGCACCGACTCCACGGTGATCTCCTCGGGCGCGAATCCACTCGCCACGATGAACTGCTGCAGGCGCTGCAGGTTGGCGTTCAGCTTGCCGTAGGCCTCGGGCAGCGTGGCGCCGCGCGCGCTCACCAGACCGGTCCACTGGCCCTGGTCGCTCACCACATCCACGCTGGCCGTGCCCTTCACCTTGATGGTACTGGCGGTGCGCATGGTGATCATGGCGCGCGACACCGACTGCGCGGCGAAGGCGAACCCCAGCGCAATGGCCACGCCGAGCGTGAACATGCCGAATCCGCTGGACGCGAACCAGCGGAGCCGGCCCGATGTGGTGGCATCAGACATGACGGTCTCCAGGCGTCGAAGCCACGGGGCCCGACGCTGTGTGCGGAAGTGCGAATTGGACGGTGGCCTGCGAAACAGACCGCAAGCGAGTGTTCATCGACCGCGCATCGAGCCGCCCTTGAAAGGCGCGCAACATTTTTCGCGCGCCCCGCTCAGGCCTTCAGGTCGCGCCCGGTGGTGTCCTTCATGCCGCCAAGCACCACCATGGCCAGCACGCCCAGCACGCCGATCCACACCATGGTCAGGCCCGGCATCTTCAGCTCGTTGGTGAACCAGCTGTCCAGGCCCGGCATGATGCCGCCCGAAAGCGCCATGGCCACGCTGTAGGCGAAACTCATGCTCACCACGCGGTTGGCCACCGGGAACATCTCCACCAGCATGGCTCCCTGCATGCCCAGTGCCATCGCCACGGGAATGCCCATCAGCAGCTGCGCCGACAGGAAGGCGCTGGGCTCGATGGGAAGGTGCGTCATGGCCAGCCAGCCCGGAACCATGACCGCCAGCGCCCACCCCGTATAGAGGATGGCGCTACCGCGGCGGCCCATGCGGTCGCTCATCCAGCCGCCCACCACCTTGCTGACCGCCACGAACATCAAGGCGATGGTGTTGGCGGTCTGGAACTTGGCCGCATTGGTGGCATCCCCGGCCTTCGCCGAGATCACCGCCGCGTTGAACACGTAGTAGTAGAGCGCGTTCGAGAAGGCCACGATGGCGAAGAGCTGCAGCGAGGGCTTCCAGTCCGCGGCGATGGCGGCGAACACGGGGGGCCGGGCCGCGATCTGCTTCGCCTTCTCTCCCGCCTCGCTTTCATGCAGCGAGCGGCGCAGCCACCACCCGAACAGGGCCATGACCACGCTGAACAGGAACGGCAGTCGCCAGCCCCAGGCCGCGATCTGGTCCTTGCTCAGCACCTGATCCAGCACCATCACCGCCGCCGAACCGGTGAGAAAGCCCAGGCTGGTGCCCAGCGCGGTGCTGCTGCTGATCAAGCCGCGCATGAAGGGCTTGGCATGCTCCGTGGTGTAGGCCATGCTGCCCGTGAACTCCCCGCCCAGCGAGAAACCCTGCGTGAGGCGGCACAGCACCAGAATGGCCGGCGCCAGCCAGCCAATCTGCTCGTGCGTTGGAAGGCAGCCGATCACCAGCGTGCTGAGGGCGATCAGCGCCACCGACACCGTGAGCAGCCATCGGCGTCCCTTTCGGTCACCCATGCGCCCAAGCACGATGCCACCGATCGGGCGGGCGAAGAACCCCACCGCAAACAGGCCCCAGGCCTTCAGGTTCTGCACCGAGGGGTTGTCGGCCGGAAAGAACGCCGCCCCGATCGGCCCGACCAGAAACCCGAACACCGCGTAGTCGAACCACTCGAGCAGGTTGCCGAACAGGCCGGCGAACACGGTGCGGAACATCGACTGCTCGCGGGCGGCGCCGGTCTGGGTCAGATCGCTGTGCATGTGGCCGAAGGTAGCGGTTCCGTCTGGGAGGGCACCGGGCAGGAGGCTCTGAAAGCGGCCCCAACCCGCGCAACACCCCGCTCTCAGCCCTCGAATCAGGTTCTCGGATACTGCTTCGGACGAGCCGCTCCACAACCCTGCTTCAAGGTCAAAAACCACCCAATTCCGGCTTGGATTTGCTCCCCTGCGTCGTACTGTTCTCGGGCCAAGAGACTGCGCCCAGACATGCCCCATCCACCCCGCCAGCATCTGCTCGCCTGGTGCACCGCTTCATTCGTCGCGGCAGGTGTGGC
>CAIPQY010000183.1 GCA_903867275.1 uncultured bacterium
ACCAGGAGAAATGAAATGCTGAAGAGCCTGATTCCTTGCTTCGTCGCCGCTGCCGCGATGAGCGCCAATGCTGCGGAAATCATCGTGGAAGGTGACATCACCTCTTCCGTGATTTGGACCAAGGACAACGTGTATGTGATGCGAGGACAGGTCTTTGTGCTGCCGGGCGGCACCATCACCATCGAGGCCGGCACGGTCATCGCCAGCGAGCCCGGCGGTTCGCTCGCCATCACGCGCGGCGCCATGATCGACTGCAACGGTTCGCCGAGCGAGCCGATCATCTTCACCTCCAAGGCCGACTACAACACCTGGACGCCATCGAATCCGCGTGGCCAGTGGCGCGCCGCCTGCAACGAGTGGGGCAACCTGACGATCATGGGTCAGGCCTACATCGGCAAGTACGGCAACGGCGCTCCCGCCACCAACACCGCGGCTCCGAACTCGGGCAACTACTCCAACATGGAAGGCCTCGTCGCTTCCGGTCCCAGCGACACGCGCGTTCGCTACGGCGGCGGCAACGACAACGACGACAGCGGCTCGCTGACCTACACCTCGTTCTGCTACGGCGGCAAGGTGACTGCGCTCAACACCGAGCTGAACGGCCTGTCGCTCGGCGGCGTGGGTCGCAACACCGAGATCGACAACATCGAGATCATGAACAACGTCGATGACGGCATCGAGATCTGGGGCGGCACCGTCAACCTGAAGCACTTCGCGATCTGGAACATCGGCGACGATTCGCTCGATCTGGATCACGGATGGCGCGGCAAGGCGCAGTTCGGCCTGGTCGTGCAGGGCTACTCGGTGAATGCGGCGGCCGGCTCCGGCGTGTGCGATTCGATCCTGGAGGCCGATGGTTCCGCCAAGAGCGACGCACAGCCCGTGACCACCGCGGCGCTGTACAACATGACCTTCATCGGTCAGCCCCTGAGCGGCAAGCACGGCATCAAGTATCGTGACGGTGCACGCCTGCAGGTGATGAACAGCATCATGATGAACTGTGGCGGTCAGGTCGTGAAGAACGACAATACCGACGGCGAGGCCACCGATGGTCAGTACGGCTTTGGATACAACGGCACGCTGACCTTCACACAGACCTGGACGACCGCGTCCACCGTGTACTCCACCGTGAACCCGTTCACCAACCCGGCTGCGGCCTACACGGCGCAGGTGGCCGGAAAGCTGAACCAGATCAAGGACAGCGTGTTCTACGGCAACCCGAACGCTTCGGCCTACACCGAGGCCAACGCGCAGGGCGTGTTCGCGGCGGGCAACAACAACGTGCAGTCCACCTCGCTGCCGATCGCTTCGATCACCCGCGGCCCCACGCAGGTGCTCACCACTGTTTCGATTCAGCCGGTGCTCGCGCTTGATCCCCGTGCGGCGGGCGATGCGGTTACGGCGGTCGCTTCGGCTCCGAACGACGGTTTCTTCGAGCCGGTGAGCTACCGCGGCGCCTTCGGTCCTGACGCGAACTGGATGTGCGGCTGGACGGCTGCGCACGCCTACGGCTACAGCGTCGAGCCGCCGAACGGCTGCGCAACCGCCTGCTTCGGCGACATCGACGGCAGCCTGTTCGTGGACTCGGGCGACGTGGCCTTCATGCTGCTGGACTTCGGTGCCTGCCCGGGCTGCCTGGCCGACCTTGACGGCAGCGAGTTCGTGGACTTCGGCGACGTGGCGCTGGTGCTGCTGAGCACCGGTCCCTGCTCGTGATCTGAAATTGTCCAAACTGGAATGCTGGGCCCCGGCTTCAAGCCGGGGCCCTTTTCCTTTTGGGATTCGTGCCGGCTGGTTGCTGCGATTGCATCAACAGGGGTGCCGCTGTACGTGCACCTCGAGTCGACCGCACAGGCGCGCCGGGGCTGAAGTAAGGCCATTCATGATGGTTTCCCTTGTTTCGTGTCCGGTTTGGGTTATCGTGCACCCACCAGCGGGCGCTGCATGTGCGCCCGGGCTGCCGCAATGTCCCTCAGGAACCAGATCCGCATGATTCGCCACACCGTCGTTGCTTCGCTCGTGTTCGGCCTGTCGTCCGTCTCCGCATTCGCGGTGGGCACCTGGACGCGCGTGACCACGAGCGCCCCCAACGCCAACGGTGGCGTGATGCTAGTGCTTTCCGATGGCTCGGTGATCTGCAAGACCTCGGCCGGCGGCACCGACGGCATCGGCAACACATGGAACAAGCTCACGCCCAATGCGCAGGGCAGCTACATCGGCGGCACCTGGAGCACGATCGCGCCGATGTACGACACGCGGCTGTACTTCTCCTCGCAGGTGCTGATGGACGGTCGCGTGTACGTGGCCGGCGGCGAGTACGGCACGGGCGGACAGGCGGGTGAGGTGTACGACCCCGTTGCCAACACCTGGACGCGCACGCCTGCGCCAAGTGCACGGCTGAGCGACGCCAACACGGAGATGCTGCCCGATGGTCGCGTGCTGCAGGCGCTGGTGGCCGGCACGCTGAAGAGCACGCAGATCTACAACCCGCTCACCAACACCTACTCGACCGGTCCAACCTGCAACGGCATCCACAACGAGTCGGTGTGGATGAAGTTGCCGGACGCCAGCATCCTGTTCGTGGATCGCGGCGCCACCACATCGGACCGCTACATCCCGTCGCGCAACGTTTGGATGGTGGACGGCACGGTGCCGGTGGCGCTGTTCGATGCATACGGCCTGGAGACCGGCGGCGCGGCGATGCTTCCGAACGGCAAGGCATTCTTCCTGGGCTCGACCAGCGGCAGGACCGGCCTGTACACGCCCTCTAACAGCACCACCAAGGCCGGCGTGTGGTCCACGGGTGCGGTGATTCCGGGCAACGGCGGCGGCCCCGATGCACCGCTGGCCATGATGAGCGACGGCAAGGTGCTGTGCACCGTCAGCCCGTCGCCCACTTCGGCGAACCACTTCCCGTCGCCGACCTCGTTCTACGAGTACGACTACGCGACCAACGCCTTCACCCAGGTGAACGCGCCAAGCGGCAGCACCACGCTGAACACCTCGACCTACGTGCTGAACATGGTGTGCCTGCCGGATGGCAAGGTGCTGTTCTCGCAGCAGGGCTCGACGGTTTACTACGTGTACACGCCAAGTGGCACCCCGCTGGCCCAGGGCAAGCCGTCCATCACCGGCCTCGAACAGGATGGCTGTGGCCAGTTCCGGCTGATCGGAACCCAGTTCAACGGCATCAGCGAGGGCGCGAGCTACGGCGATGACTGGCAGATGAACACCAACT
>CAIPQY010000184.1 GCA_903867275.1 uncultured bacterium
ACAGACGGTTGCCGTCGGCGGTCAGCAGCCGTTCGTGCACCGGATCGAAGGTGACGGCCCATGCGCGGATGCCCGGGTTCAGCGCGCGCACCACATGCAGGTCCTTCGCATCCAGCAGCACGACGCCGTTTGGCGCATCCATCACGAGTGCCAGCACGCTTCCATCAGGAGACACTGCGCCGCCCATGGCGGAGAATGTTTCAAAGCTGGCCTTGCCGTCGAAGCGCGCAACGCTCTCGTCCGCCAGCGCGTGAAGCAGTTGCACGGGCCATGACGTGTCGGACGCCAGTCGTTCCTGCGACATGCGCAGCAGGGCCGGATCATGCAGTTCAACCGCGCGACTGTATTCCGAGAGGTGGCTGACCCAGAGCGCGTGTCGGGCGCTCGCGAGCGCACGCTGCGCGGTTGACGCCTCACGCCGTTCGCTCACTCCGAACAGGATGGAGGCGCAGGTGCCGATGAGCAGTGCGGCAACCGCAAGCGCAAGGGCGATGGCCGCGACCGGATTGCGGCGGGCGAAGAGTCGAGCGCGCTCAAGCATCGACACGGGACGCGCGATGATCGGATGGCCGGAGACATGGCGACGCACATCGGCCGCCATCTCGAATGCCGACTGGTACCGCGAGGTCGGGTCCTTGGCCATGGCGTGCTGCGCGATCGTTTCCAGATCGCCGCGAAGCCGCGCGTCGAGCACCCCAAGCGGCGGGGGTGAGGTGTCGGAGATCGATCGCGCTGCGGCGGCCATGGACAGGCCTTCGCGCGCGAAGGCGGGCTTTCCGGCAAGGCATTCATACAGCAGCAGCCCAAGCGCATGCACATCGGAACGCTGATCGATCTGGCTGCCCACCTCGAACTGCTCGGGCGCCATGTAGCCGGGCGTGCCGGCCACCGCACGCGTGATGGTGGTCGGCGCACCTTCATCTGTTGTCACCGCCGCGATGCCGAAGTCGATCACCTTGGGCGTGCCTGCGCCATCCACCAGCACGTTGCTCGGTTTCAGGTCGCGGTGCACCAGGCCGCGCACATGCCCGTGATGCACGGCCTCGCACACATCGGCGAACAGCAGCAGCCGATCGTGAAGCGGGCGATCCGTCGACCGCCACCACTCGGTGAGCGTCTTCGCGTCGGCGACCAGTTCCATGATCACGAACGGGAAGTCGGTTCCGCCAAGGTGATGCAGTCCTGCGGCATGGATGCGCGCAACCCCCGGGTGATCCAGTCGCGCCAGCGCGCGTGTCTCGCGGCGAAAGCGCCTGCGCGCCGACTCGGTGATCAGTTCCGGTCGCAGGATCTTCAGCGCCACGGGGCGTGGAGGCCACTCCTGCATGGCCTTGAACACGCGACCGGTGCCGCCGCGACCGAGCAGCGACTCCACTCGGCAGCCACCGATCACCTGACCCTCGAACTGCACTTCGCCAAGCGGCTGGTCCGGATCGTCGGGGTTCTCCGGGTCCGGCAGGTGCTGCAGCAGGCTTTTTACTTCGGCGCACAGGGCGGTGTCGCTGCCACAGATTTGCTCGACCACGGCGATGCGGCCAGGCAGGGGCGTCTGCAGCGCCTCGTGCATCACATCCTCGGCACGCAGCGGGTCCACCGGCGCCACG
>CAIPQY010000185.1 GCA_903867275.1 uncultured bacterium
GCAAGAAGAAGAAGTGAGGCGCGCGGCCGTGCAGGGCCGTGTCGCACGCATGATCGCCGCATGGCTCGCCGCCGTGTGGCTGTTCGCTGGATGCGCCACCTCCAACGCCGTCTCGGTCGAGTCGCTGCGCGTGAAGGCCGCTGCCGAAAAGGCCGCCACGCCCGCGCGCGAGGTGGCGCTGCCGGGCTTCATGGGCGAACCCCGCCGCGCCGACCCTGCGCTGGCCAACGCATCGCTGGATCAGGCGGCGGCCGCCATCGCGCCGCTGCGCGACGCGCCCGATTCGCCGCCACCCGCGCCACCCAGTGCCGTGGTGCTGCGCGCGCGCTCGCAGGCCTCGCGTGGCGACATGGAAGGTGCGGTTCGCACGCTCGCCGAGCATGTGCGGCAGAGCGGCAACGACCTGCAGGCCTGGCGTGAACTGGCGCGTCTGCTCGATGCGTCGGGCCGTCGTGACCTGGCGAACGACGCGTGGTTGCGACTGCTGCTGTCGCTGCCCACCGATGCCGAGGCGCTGGGTGCCGGCGGCATCGACGCGGCATCGGCGCGCCAACCGCTGGTGGCGGCCGAGCGCCTGCTGCGGCTTCGACAGATGGAGCGATTGGGCGAGGCGCCGCAGCCCGATCCCGGTGCAGCCATCGCGCGCACCGTGGCGCTTGGCTTGTCGCTGCGCGAGATCGGCTATCTGCGCGCCGCGGCCATCTGCCTTCAGGAAGCGGCCGGCGAAAGCGCCAAGGCGATCGGGCCCGAGGCCGCATCCATCCTTCGCCAGGCCGGCGATCTGCAGCGCATCGCCGGTGAGTGCCTGATGCAGGCGGGCATGCTTGATGAGGCGGTTGCGTGCTTCCGCGAAGCGCTGGCGGCCACCGGTCCCGAGGATCGCGTGGCATTGCCGCGACTGGTGTGGTGCCTGGTTTCGCAGGGACGCGTGAACGGCGCCGCGCTTGCCCTGGCCGAGGCGCTGCAGCGCGCCGACGCGCCGGGCCGCTCGGGCGTGTCGCAGGCCGCGAGCGTGCTTGCCTTGTCTGATCAGCGCGAACTGGCCGAGCGGGTGCTTGCGGCCAGCTGCGACGCGTCCACCGAGCGCGCGCGTCTGTTGATCGGCCAGGTGGATCGAAGTCCATGCGGCGACACGCCGGTGCAACGCCTGCTGCAGGATGGCGCGCGTCCATCGCTCGCCGTCGCCATGACCAGCATCGCGGAGCGACAGGGGCTTTCCGCCGCCATCGATCAGGCGTGGGTCTGGACCGCCGCGCATCCGTGGCAGGCCGCCGACATGGCGCATGCGTTGCGGTGTCTGCCCTCGCCGGCGTCGCTGGTGCGTGCAGCGCTTGCGCCGCGCATGGTGGATGCGCCGGTTCCCGCTTCGATGCAGCTGGCGACGGCGCCTGGCGTGCCGCCATCGTTCGACGCGCGCGCCGTCGCGCGTCTGCTGGCCGCGCAGTTCGAGCTGCAGGGTGGCGAAGTGGAACGCGCCTTCGAACTCTGCGATGGTGCGCCCGCCGACGCGGAGCCGCTGCGGGCGGTCGCCGTCAGCGCCGCGACCTTCATGGAAGATGGGGCGCGCGTGCGTGCACTTGCCGCGCAGCCCGTGGTGGCCGCACCGCTGGCCGCCGCGCTGGCCGAGGCATTCGCGGCATTCGGCGAGGCGGCGTTGGCCGACACCTGGGCCGAGCGCGCGATCGCGCTCGATGATCACAGCGCCGTGGTGTGGGTGGCGCGTTCGCGCGCCGACATGGCGGCCGCCGGCATCGACCCGCGCGATCAGGCTTCGCGCACGGCCGTGGCCGCCGCTCGCCTGTCCGCCGAGCGCGCATGGGAAGCGCAGCCTTCGCGCTACGAGGGCGCGCGCCACATGCTTGAACTGGCGCCCGCGGATCGCGTCGAGCAGGGCGAACTTCGACAGCTGCTGCGCCAGCCGCCCGTCAGCGAGGTGTCGCTGCGCGAACTCGACCGGGCCGAGGCGCTTCGTCGCGCGCAGCAGGGGCAGGGCGACCCGGTGCTTGAATCACTTCGCGCGCTGGTGACCGAGGATCCCGTGGACACCGAGACCGCCGTGGCGCTGGTGACCGCCGGTGCGGCGGCGGGTCAGCTGGCGGCCACCGAGGCGTGGCTTGATGCGTTGCGTGCGCGTCGTCCGGGCTCGCCCGCGCTGCTCGAGGCGATGGTGAGCGTGAAGGCGCGTCAGGGTCGGCTGCTCGAGGGTGTGCAGGCGTTGCGTCAGGCAAGTCAGGACGAACCCGAGAGCCGTGTGCGTCGCCGTGCGTGGGCGCGCGGGCTGTCCGTGGCAGGTCGCAACGAGGAGGCGTGGAGTGTGGTGGCGCCGGAAGCCACCTTCGATGCCGGTCCGCGCGCCGCGCTCGAGCGTGCGGAGTTCGCGCTGCGCGCCAATCGCACCGAGATCGCGCGCGACCTGCTCGCGCGCCTGGCCACCGTTCCATCGCTCACCGAGGCGCAGCGTCTCACCGCGCTCAGTCTGGCCCTTCGACTGCCGCGCGACATGCCGGACCGTCTTCCGTTGCTGGCCACGCTGGGTCGCTCCGCCATGGATGCACGCGAGGCCGGACCCGCCGCGTTGAGCGCCGCCATGCTCGCCGGCAGCATGGAGGAGGCCATCGCGTTGGCCAACGCCAAGGCGCAGGCATGGACCGCCGTGGCCACCATCGAGTCGGCGCAGCGACTGCTGGATGAAGGCATGCCGCGCCGCGCCGCCGCGCTGCTGGCCGCCACCGATGCGCGCGCCGATCGTGCCGAACGCCGCGGCCTTCGACGCGCGCAGATCGCCATCCTCGCGCAGATCGACGACGCATCCACCGCGCGAACGCTGCTGCAGGACACGCTGCGTCAGGGCATCCAGCCCTTCCTGTCCGACGCCACCACCAGCACCGAGGCGATCGAGATGAACGAGCTCGCCGGCGCCTTCCTGCTTGCCGAGCACGCGGCCAGTGCGGAGCAGCTGTTCGAGGCATCGCTCGCGATCGATCCGGCCCTGCGCGATCCGCTGAACAATCTCGCGTGGCTGCGCCTCTCGCGCGGCACCATCGACGACACCACGCGCGATCTGGTGAAGCGCGCGTTGATCGCCGGTCCCGACGATCCCAGCACCCTCGACACCGCAGGCTGGTCGCACTATCTCGACGGCGCGCGCGATCCACAGGCGGAGCAGGCGGTGGAACTGCTGCGACGCGCCACCAGCACGCGCGAGCCGAGCCTGGAGAGCCTCGACCATTCGGGCGACGCGTTCTGGCGCGCGGGCAAGCGCGAGCAGGCCACGCGCGCGTGGCGGCAGGTGGCCGAGTCGGTGGCGGGTCGCGGTGCGCGCAACCGCGTCATGGAGGCGTTCGATCGCATGCAGCAGCGACTGTGGGGGGTGCGTGCATGGTCGGCCGCTTCCTTCTACGATGCCCGCGACGGCGCCGCGATCGAGCGGGCGCAGGCGAAGCTGAAGGCCGTGGCTCAGGGCGTGGAACCGCCCGTCGCGGAACGGCTCACGCAGCCCCCGACACCCGCGGCGCCCGCCGACACCGTGCCCGCGACTCCGACCTCTCCCACGAGCCCCTCCACACCGTAGCCATGGCTGGCCACAGCGCCTGGAAGAACATCAAGCACCGCAAGGCAGCGGTCGACGCCAAGCGCGGGCGCATCTGGAGCAAGCTCAGCCGCGCCATCATCGTGGCCGCACGCAA
>CAIPQY010000186.1 GCA_903867275.1 uncultured bacterium
CCGATCCCGCTAGCCTGCTTCGATGCGCCCCCACCAGCGCATCCCAGTGCGTGTGATCACGCTTGTGGCGGCCCTTGCAGCGGTCGCCGGCTGCCGCATGGGCAAGCCTGATTTCACGCAGGCCAGCCCGGGCGACCCCGCCATCGTGTCGCAGGCCCAGGAAGTGCCGGTCGCCGCGCCGCGAAGCTATCGATGCGAGCGCGCGAGCGAACCGCCCGCGCTCGAGGGCACCTTCGACGATGGCGCATGGAGCAAGGCCGCGTGGACCGAGGACTTCGTGGTGGTGCGCCGCCGCGGGCCTGCCGGTTCCGTGCGCACGCGCGCCAAGCTGCTGTGGGACGACAGCTATCTGTACTGCGCGGTCGAACTGCTGGAGCCGCAGGTCGCGCCGCAGCCCGGCGTGCCGCCCGTTCGCCACGACGTGGAACTGATGGTGGCCGACGATCCGCAGGTGGGCGGCTATCAGATCGAACTGGTGGGCATGGGCACCATCGTGGATGCATGGTTCGATGCAGATGATGGGTCGCGCGCGGGCTATCAGAAGTGGGATGCCAAGGGCCTGCGCACATCGGTGCAGAAGTCCGCGGACGGCGCCACGATGCGATGGACCGCCAGCTTCGCGCTGCCATGGAGCACGCTTGCGCCCGCCGGCCGTGGCCCCAGACTGGATGCCGGCGCGGGTGATGCACCCAAGGCCGGCGCGGTGTGGCATGTGGACATGGGCCGAACCACCTGGCGACCGCTGGCCGAAGCCGAGAACGCCGCGCCCGAACCGATGGCGATGGAACGCGCGGCATGGCAGCCGCCGGCCGATCCGGGCGAACCGCGCGGGTGGGGCGTGGTGGAGTTCGCGCCGTGAGTGATCGGCGATGCATGGTCGC
This sequence comes from uncultured bacterium, assembly GCA_903867275.1. Classification (GTDB taxonomy): domain Bacteria; phylum Planctomycetota; class Phycisphaerae; order Phycisphaerales; family SM1A02; genus SYAC01. The sequence goes on from CAIPQY010000186.1 coordinate 882, forward strand.
GCTTGCGGCCGCCTTCCTGCTGCAGGCCTGCCAGAGCGACGCGTATGGACCGTGGCCACGTGAGCCCATGCCCGGCACGCAGCGCGAATACGTGTGTCGCTACACGCGCAAGGCGCCCACGCTCGATGGGGTGCTTGATGACGAGGTGTGGTCGCACGCGCCATGGAGCGAGCCGTTCGTGGACATCGAGGGATCGGCCAGGCCCGCGCCGCGCCAGCACACCTGGATGAAGATGTTGTGGGACGACACCAACCTGTACATCGGCGCGCAGCTGGCGGAGACGGATGTGTGGGCCACCTACGACAAGCACGACATGGTGGTGTTCCACGAGAACGACTTCGAGGTGTTCATCGATCCCGATGGCGATGGCGCCGGCTACTACGAGATCGAGATGAACGCGAAGGGCACCATCTTCGATCTGTATCTGCACAAGGCGTATCGCGATGGCGGGCCGGCGCTGCACGGCTGGACCTGCACGGGCGTCGACGGTGGCGTGCATGTGCAGGGCACGCTGAACGTGTCGGCCGACGCCGATCGCGGCTGGAGCGTGGAGATCGCGATCCCGTGGGCCAGCCTGGTTCCGCCCGCCGAAGCCCCCAAGGGTTCGGCCGAAGAGGCGCGTCTTGGTTCGCCTCCCGGACTGGGTGACACGTGGCGCATGAACTTCAGCCGCGTGCAGTGGCCGCTGGTGAAGACCTCCGATGGCTACGCCAAGGAGCCCGGCGCCAAGGAAGACAACTGGGTGTGGACGCCGCAGTGGGCGGTGGACATGCATCGTCCCGAGCACTGGGGTCGTGTTCGCTTCACGCGCTGAACCCCCGGTCAAACCCGGGTATTGACCAATAACAAGGTGAATGGGTGAAGGTTTGCGTTGCCGCATTGCACATATTGCGCAGCCGCATGGTGGCGGGGCCCGAATACATCCCCTCACCCTCAAGGAATGCCATGACCAGACACCGCAACGATCCATCGCTCGAGACCGTCTCCGCTGATCCAATCGGCATCACGGACTCGCCCGCGCGCCTGCTTGAAGAACTGGAGATCGTGCCGGAGCCGGGCAGCACATTCCATCAGGTGCTGCAGCAGGTGCTGTCGGCGGCGCCGCTGGTGGGCATGCGCCGCGAGCACCAGCTCATGTTCGCGCAGCCCAAGAACGAGATCGTGGTGCACTTCCCGGTGCTGATGGATGACGGTCGGCACCGCATGTTCACCGGCTTCCGCGTGCAGCACAACAACGCGCTGGGTCCCTACAAGGGCGGACTGCGCTTCCACCCGCATGCCACGCTGGACCAGATGAAGGGCCTGGCCATGATCATGAGCCTGAAGTGCAGCCTGATGCGGCTGCCCTTCGGCGGCGCCAAGGGCGGCGTGCGCTGCAATCCGCGCGAACTCACCCGCGACGAGCAGATGCGCGTCACGCGCCGCTTCTGCAGCGCCATCAGCAACCAGATCGGACCCGACTACGACATTCCGGGTCCCGGCGTGGGCACGGACTCGCAGACCATGGCGTGGTTCGTGGACACATTCGCGCAGACCACGCCCGAGCATGGTCGTCAGGACACAACGCGCGCCGTCACCGGCAAGCCCATCGAGCTGGGTGGCGTGCCTGGCCGCGATCGTGCAAGCGCCATGGGCATGGTGCTGGTGCTGGAGGAGATGCTGCCCGATTTCGGCATGACGCTGAAGGGATTGCGCTTCAGTCTGCTCGGTTTCGGCAAGGTCGGCAGCTGGACGGCGCGCATCCTGGAGGAGCGCGGCGCGACGCTGGTGGCCGTGATGGACGACAGCGGCGTGGTTCGCAACGACCGTGGCCTGGATGCGCGCGAACTCGCCGAGCATGTGCACATGAACGGCGGCGTGCGCGGCTTCTCGCAGTCGCACGCCTGTGACCGCGACGCCTTCCTGCAGGCGCCGGTCGACCTGTTCATTCCCGCGGCGCTTGAAGGCATGATCGATGCCGACAGCGCGGCCATGATCCGCGCCAAGGTGGTGGCCGAGGCGGCCAGCCTGCCCACCACGCCCGAAGGCGACGAGGTGCTGCTGCAGCGCGGCGTGGAAGTGCTGCCCAGCCTGCTGTGCAACGCCGGTGGCCTGGTGGCCAGCTACCTCGAATGGACGCTGAACAAGAGTTCGCGGCAGATCACCGCCACCGAGATGGAGGAGCGACTCGGCCAGCAGATGACCGATGCCGCGCGCCGCGTGCGCCTGGCGCGTCATCGCTTCGAGAGCGATCTGCGCACGGCGGCCATCTGCTCGGCACTGGAGCAGATCAGTCGCGTGCACCTGCTGCGCGGCGTGTTCCCGTGAGCTGAATCAGCCGCGCAGTCGCGCAGCCACCTTGCCGGCCAGTGCCGCGCCCGCTGCGTGGTCGATGGGCGTGGCGTTCCATCCGATGCCAAGGCCGCGACCATCCGCGTACTTCGGAATGATGTGGAAGTGCACGTGCATCACGGCCTGATGCGCCAGCGCGCCGTTGTTCTGCAGCACGTTGTAGGCCGTGGTGCCGGTCTCGGCCAGGATGGCTGCGGCCACGCGCGGCAGTGCCGCACCAAGCGCCGCGGCGCTGGCCTCGCTCAGTTCATGCAGATGCACCTTCGCCTCCTTGGGCACCACCAGCGCGTGGCCGGGACACAGCGGGTTCACGTCCAGGAAGGCGATCACCAGATCGGTTTCAAGCAGGCGGTGGCAGGGGATCTGCCCTTCGATGATGCGCGTGAAGATGCTCATGGCGGCAAGCGTAGCGGCGCGTGCGGCTCGTACCATTCGCGCCATGCCAACGCGCACCAAGGCCGCTGCACCGCGACTCGCCACGCATCTGCACCCTGCGCATCTCGATGCGCTGCTGAAGGTGTTCCTGGTGGAGGACCTTGGCGATGTGGGCGATGTCACCAGCGATGCCATGATTCCGCTTGCGCGTCAGGCCACTGCGGTGGTGCGTGCGCGTGGGGCTGGCACGCTGAGCGGCGTGCCCGTGATGCAGCGCCTGGTCGCGCTCGCCGCCCCGAAGGTGCGCCTGCGTGTGGCGATGCGTGATGGACAGTCGTTCCGCACCGGCGACATCATCGCCACGCTGCAAGGCCCGCTGCGCGGCATCCTGAAGGTGGAGCGCACGCTGCTGAACCTGCTCGGTCGCATGAGTGGCGTGGCCACGGCCACGCG
>CAIPQY010000187.1 GCA_903867275.1 uncultured bacterium
CGACTGGATGCGCTGGTGGCGCTTCGCCCCGACATCTGCAAGATCGTCACCGCCGGCACCAGCTACCAGGGTCGCAGCATCCGCGGCGTGCGCATCTCGCGCCATCCCGAGGGCACGCCGATTCCCGCCTTCGTGTTCACCGCCACGCTGCATGCGCGCGAGTGGGCCGTTCCGATGACGGCCATGTGGTACGCCGACCGCCTGGTGGAGGATGACGGCACCGACGCGCGCATCACGGCCATCGTGGACTCGAGCGAGGTGTACGTGTTCCCGGTGCTGAACCCCGATGGCTACGAATACAGTTGGACGACCTCGCGCCTGTGGCGCAAGAACCGTCGACTGAACTCGGGCGGCAGCTACGGCGTGGACCTGAACCGCAACTGGGCCACGGGCTGGGGTGGCGCCGGTTCCAGCGGCACGCAGAGCAGCGACACCTACCGCGGCACGGCGGCGTTCAGCGAGCCGGAATCCGCCGGTTTCCGCGACTTTCTGCTGCCCAAGACCAACATGGCCGGTCACGTGGACATCCACAGCTACAGCCAGATCCTGATGTGGCCCTACAGCTACACCGGCACGCTGCCACCTGAATCAAGCAGCTACACGCGCGTGAGCACCGCCATGGGCAACGCCATGAAGGCGGTGAACAACAGGACCTACACCGTGGGCAACAGCTGGGCCGTGTACGGCGCCACCGCGGGCTGCATCGAGGACTGGACCAGCACCGCCACCGGCGGCATGGGCTACTGCGTGGAGGTGCGCGACACCGGCACCTACGGATTCGTGATGCCTGCAAGCGAGATCCTGCCGAACGTGCGCGAGAACTTCGCGGGCGCCGAGGTGATGATGGAGGAGCTGCTGAAGGCGTGCACCATCACGCTGGTGCAGGGGCCCTCCAGCAGCCTGGTGCCCAACACCGCCACGCCGGTGAAGGTGACGGTGACCGCCAACGTGGGCTCGCTGCTCGCCAGCGGCGCCGTGCGCCTGAAGTGGAAGGTGGACGGCGGCAGCGCGCAGACCGCGAACATGACGCTGGCCAGCGGTCAGTGGAGCGCGTCGTTGCCGGCGACGGCATGCGGCAAGACGGTGACCTGGTGGGTGGAAGCGGAGACCAACTTCACCGCCACGCGATGGCCGGCCAATTCGCCAGCCGTCGTGCGCACCTCCAGCACGGGTTCGTGCGCGATCGAGGGCGACCTGGATGGCGATGGCCTGGTGGGTGCGGGTGACATCGCGATCCTGCTGCTTGACTTCGGCGATTGCGCAAACTCGCCATCCGATGTAGATGGCTCGGGCTGCGTGGATTCCGGCGACATCGCGTTCCTGCTGCTGCTGTTCAGCTGACGAACCCGAATGTCCCGAGGAGACAGATCGATGCACCGGATTCACCTTCGCCCCGCAACCGGCCGCACGCACCGCATCGGATGGATGCAGTTCGCGTGCGCCGTCGTCGCGTCGATCGTGGCCGCGCCCACGTTCGGGCAGGGTCAGATGGTGGGCTGGGGCAGCAACGCGTACGGCCAGTCCACGGTGGTTCCGGCTCCCGTGCTGAAGTTCACGCAGATCGCCGCGGGTTCGCTGCACACCATCGCGTTGAAGATGGACGGCAGCGTGCAGTGCTGGGGAAGCAACAGCAACGGCCAGTGCGACACGCCGAGCGGGCTGGGTGGCGTGAAGCAGGTGGCCATCGGCGGCTATCACAGCGCGGCGTTGAAGAGCGATGGAACGGTTGCGGTGTGGGGCGACAGCTCGTTCGGACAGCTCGCCGTGCCCGCCTCGGCCACGGGCCTGGTGCGCATCGCCGCGGGCGACGTGCACAACGCCGCGTTGCGGGGCGATGGGCAGGTGGTGTGCTGGGGCGACAACGCGGATGGCCAGAGCACGCCGCCTCCGGGGCTTGTCGGCGTGTCGGACGTGATGTGCGGGACATACGTGACCATGACCCTGCACGCGAACCGCACGCTCACGGTTTGGGGATACGCGGGCTCCGGCCAGTGCACGGTGCCCGTCGGCCTGACGGATGTGGCGCAGGCCTCGGGCGGAAACCTGCACTGCGCGGCGGTGCGCTCCAATGGCACGGTGGTGTGCTGGGGCGACAACGCCAATGGTCAAAGCACGGTGCCGACCGGGCTGAGCGGCGTCACGCAGGTGTCCGCCGGTTGGGCGCACACGGCGGCGCTGAAGGCCGACGGCACGGTGGTGTGCTGGGGCGCCGGCACCACCAACACGGGCAGCTCTCCAAATCTCGGACAGAGCATCGTGCCCTCGGGATTGAGCGGCGTTCGAACGGTGTCGGCCGGCTACGCGCACACCGTGGTGCTGAAGAGTGACGGCACGGTGCAGGCCTGGGGACTGAACCGCACCGGTCAGTGCAACACGCCCACGTCGCTGTTGACGATCACGCGCATCGCGGGCGGCGGTGACACGACGGCGGCGATCCGCACCGATGGCACGCTCTTCTGCTGGGGTTCGAACGTGAACGGTCAGTGCGACGTGCCCACGGGCCTGGCTGGCATCACGCGGGTTGCGCTGGGCAGTTCGCACACGGCGGCGCTGAAAAGCGACGGCACCGTGCGTTGTTGGGGTGCCGGCACCACCAACACC
>CAIPQY010000188.1 GCA_903867275.1 uncultured bacterium
CGGGTCCCACCAGCGGTGGTGACTTCGATTGCTCCACGGGTGTGCTGGGCTCGACCGATGAAGGCCCGCTTTGCGCGGAAACCGACGTCGATTGCAACGGCTCCACCGACGGCAGCGACCTGGGAATCGTGCTCATCAACTGGGGTCCATGTCCGGGTGGCTCGGTGGGATGCGAGGGCGACATCGATCGGACGGGTGACGTCGATGCCGGCGACATCGCGATGGTGATGCTTGGCTGGGGTCCCTGAGAGCGCCAACAGTCGCTGGTCTGACACCTTCAAGTGTTGAACATCGGGCTGCGCGCCCGCCTGCTGTCACGCTGCGTCAGAAACCGGAAGATGGTGTTGTGTGTCTTGGCCGAGGCCCGTTCAGGCCTTCGTTCCGGCGTCCTGTTGCTCACCGCGCGCCACGGCATTGGGGTCGCCGTTCGGCAGCTTCGGGGCATCGGGCGCTTCCTTCGTGGCGGCGGTGGTCACCTCGTTCAGGCCCTTCTTGAACTCGGTCACGCTCTTGCCCACGCTGCGGGCCACTTCCGGCAGCCGGCGGCCGAAGATGAGCAGCGCCAGGAACACCAGAATCAGCCATTCCCAGCCACTTGGCAGGCCGAGGGCGAGCAGGTTGGTCGAGAGCAGGGAGGTGTGAGCCATGGGGAGCATGCTAACCGAACTCGCACCCGGTTCTGCAAACCCGTGTATTTTGCCGCCCATGCAAGGATGCAGCCCTCGGCCCCTTCGGGCCCTCGCGTTGATCGGTTCGCTCGCCCTCTTCAGTGCGCTTGCAGGATGCAAGACGGAGGAAGCGCCAGCGCCCGCACCTGATTACACGCACCAACTCGGCCCCGGCGAGTGCGGACTGCGCAAGCTCGATCCGAGCGAGTGGCCCGACGTCGGCGCGCCATGGCGCGTGCGTGATCCCGGGCTCACCACCGCGCTCGACAACAGCATCGAGTGGTTCGGCAAGCCTGGCAGCAAGACCAAGTTCCCGTTCATGCAGGTGTGCACGTGGGATCAGGCCGCGGCCAGCGCCATCGCGTTCCGTCAGATCCTGAAGGACAGCAAGGACGAGGCCAGCTTCGTGGCGGCCATCAAGCAGAACTTCGAGGTGTGGCAGACCGTGGGTTGGAACGGCAAGGGTGTGGTGCTGTTCACCGGCTACTACAGCCCCGAGTTCAAGGGCAGCCTGAAGCAGACGGGCGAGTTCAAGTATCCGCTGTACAAGCGACCGCCCGATCTCGTCACCGATCCGAACAACGGCGAGCCGAAGGGCCGCGCGGCGAAGGATGGCTCGATCAAGCCATGGCCTGCGCGCAAGGAGCTCGAGGACAGTCAGGCCTTCAAGGGCACCGAACTCGTGTGGCTGCAGTCGCCGCTCGACGTGTACATCGCGCAGGTGAATGGCAGCGCCAAGGTCATCCTGCCCGACAACTCCACCTACTACGTGGGCTACGCCGGCAAGACCGATCGGCCGTACAAGGGTCTGGGTTCATCGTGCGTGGAGGCGGGCCTGATTCCCAAGGACAAGCTCTCGCTCAGCGCCATCGTTGCGCTGTATCAGAAGGATCCGGCCAAGGTGCAGGAGCTCATCTGGAAGAACGAGAGCTACGTCTTCTTCACCACCTACGACGGCAACAACTGGCCCAGTGGTTCGCTCGGCTTCAAGGTGACCGAGAAGGAGACGCTGGCCACCGACAAGAAGGTGTATCCGCAGGGCGGCGTGGTGCTGGTGGACACGCAGAGCATCGACTTCGGTGGCAAGAAGCAGCGCTTCATGAAGTACATGCTGGATCAGGACACCGGTGGCGCCATCCAGGCACCGGGTCGCGCCGACATCTACATGGGCGTGGGCCCCGCGGCCGAGATCCTGGCCGGTGGTCAGCTCTGCGAAGGCACC
>CAIPQY010000189.1 GCA_903867275.1 uncultured bacterium
ATGGAACGAACTGAACGAGGCCACCTCGCCGCAGGCGCTGGCAGAGGTCGCGGAGAAGCACGCGCAGGTCGACGCGATCGCCGTCATCGCCAACCTCGACGCCGCCGACCGCTACATGGAATCCGTCCGCAGCGGCAAGCGCTTCGACCGTGAATCCACCGCCGCCGACGCCGCCGTGACGCCCGAGCTGCGCACGCAGTATCTGGACGAGGCCGATCGCCTGTACGCCAAGGCCGCCGCCGGCATCGACGGCAAGCCCGCACCCGAGTCGCTGCTGCTCGCCAGCGCCTGCTTCGGTCGCGCCGCCGTGGCCGAGAGCAAGGGCGACATGGCCACCGCCGAAACCTGGCTGAAGGCCGCGCAGGCCGCCACCAAGGACGTGTATCCGCCGCTGGCCAAGACCGCAGACGAGCGCCTTGCTTCGATCGCCTCGCTGTCGAACCGTCCGCCCATGCCGTCGCGCCCGAAGGCCACGATTCCCATGGGCAACCTGCCCGGCGATCCCACCATGGCGCCCACCGGCGACGTGACGGCAAGCGAACTGAACGCGCTCACCGGCGGCGCTCCCGCCGAACCGGCGCCGCAGCCGAAGTGACCGAGGCCGAACACGACCCGCTGCAACCCGCGACGGAAGGCGTCGAGGGCGACGACGAGACGCCGCTCACCCTCGAGTTCACGCTGCAGCACGATCTGGACAAGCGGCTCGACCGCTACCTGGTCGATCGCGTACCCACGCTCAGTCGCACGCAGATCCAGAAGCTGATCGACGAGAAGGCCGTGAGCGTGAATGGCCGCGTGCCCAAGGCCAGCACCAAGCTTCACAAGGGCGACCACATCGTGGCCGTGCTGCCGCCGCCGCCAAGCGAGCACACCCCCGCCGACGAGATCCCGCTGCACGTGCTGTTCGAGGACAACGACCTGATCGTGCTCAACAAGCAGGCCGGACTCATCGTGCATCCGGCGCGCAGCCACAAGCGCGGCACGCTGGTGAACGCGCTGGTGTGGCACTTCCGCCATGTGACCAGCGGAACGCTCAGTGGCGTGGGCAAGGAGTTCGCGCGACCGGGCGTGGTGCATCGCCTGGACAAGTGGACCAGCGGCGTGATGGTGGCCGCCAAGGGCGACACCGCACACTGGCGACTGGCCAAGCAGTTCGAACGACGCACCACCGGCAAGCGCTACCTCGCGGTGGTGCACGGCAAGCCCGAGCCCGACACCGACCGCATCGACATGCCGCTTGGCAAGCACCCCACCATCCGCGAGATGTACGCGGTGCGCTGGGACGACACCGGCAAGTCCAGCCAGACCATCTTCCGCGTGCGCGAGCGCTACGAGGGCTTCGCGCTGGTGGAACTGGAACTGCTCACGGGCCGCACCCACCAGATCCGCGTGCACATGAGCCATCTCGGCTGGCCGCTCGCCGGCGACGACCTGTACTGCGGCAAGCATCTTTCCGCGGGCGATCTGGGCCTTCCGGGCGAGGCGGATCGCGTGGTGATCGACCGGCAGGCGCTGCACGCCTCGCTGCTTTCGTTCGAGCATCCGATGGATCCGCGGCCGCTCACCTTCACCGCCCCGCTGCCCGACGACCTGCGCGAACTCATCGGCGCCCTGCGCGCACGCGGCTATCAGGCCGTGGATGCGCCCGGCAGCACGCTCGACCTTGCCGCGCTCGGCATTCCGCGCAGCTGATCACGCGTCACAGCGTCACGTCCAGCATCACCGCCGCATCGAGCCGCTCCAGATATTCGTCGGCGGTGATCTCGATCGCGCCCAGCGACAGCACATGGTCGTTCGCGTACTGGCTGTCGAGCAGCGTGAAGCCGCGCTCCCGCATGCGCCCAACCAGCCACGCCAGGCACGCCTTGCTGGCGTTGCTTCCACCCAGCGCCGGACGCACGAACATGCTCTCGCCGAAGAAGGCGCCGCCCAGCGACACGCCGTACAGACCGCCCACCAGCGCATCGCCGCGCCAGGCCTCCACGCTGTGCGCGTGACCCAGTGCATGCAGTCGCATGTACGCCTGCACCATCGACTCGCTGATCCAGGTGCTGTCCTCGCCATCACGATCCGCCGCGCACGCGCGCATCACCTGCTCGAACGCCGTGTCGCACTTCACCACCAGGTCGCCGCCACGCAGGGCACGCACCGCCGACTTCGGCAGCGCGAACGACTCCAGTGGAATCACGCAGCGCGGATCGCAGGTGTACAGCCGCACCTCGCCCGTCTGTGCATCCGCCATCGGAAAGGCGCCGTTGGCGTAGGCCTGCAGCAGCGATTCGGGCGAAAGATCGGTGGCGTCGGGCCGCGGCATGGAATGGGCATTCTGCACGGTTTTCCCAAGGCTGTTGAACCGCCCACCGGGTTCCGTTACCATCTGCTCCCCTCGGGCCGTCGGTGACGCCCTTCCAGCTGGAAGGTCGGCTCCGCACGGGGCATGGCGTCGCGGCTGACGCATGCTCCGGCCTCGAATCACAGCCGCGGCCCAGGGATGGTCCCTGACCGCGACAACCGGCTTGCTCCGTGCACGCCGCCGTTCCGCAGGTCTCGACGAACCCCCTGGAGTCGCCCCCCGCAACGCACACAACCCCGCGAATCCCGCTCCGCGCAGGCTCCGAATCCACGCACTCACATTGGCCCGTGGTGTAACGGTAGCACAGGTGGTTTTGGTCCATCTAGTCCTTGTTCGAATCAAGGCGGGCCAGTTTCACGGAACCTGACGCGGTTCATCGCGGGGGCGACCCAACGCCCCATGACACACGACGCCACACAACCCACGCTTTCCTCCATCGTGCTCGCCGCGGGCAAGGGCACGCGCATGAAGAGTGACCTGCCCAAGGTGATGCACCCCGCCGCGGGTCAACCCATGGTGAAGTGGGTGGTGAAGGCGTCGCGCGATGCCGGCGCGAAGGATGTGGTGCTGGTGGTCGGCCACATGGCCGAACTCGTGAGCGAGGCGTTCCGCAGCGACACCCCCGCCTGCCACTTCGTCACGCAGAACCCGCAGCTTGGCACTGGCCACGCGGTGGATCAGGCGCGACCGCTGTTCGCCGCCGGCAAGCTTGGCGAACACTGCTTCGTGCTGTGCGGCGACGGCCCGCTGATCCGGCCCGAAACCCTGCGAAAGCTGCTGGATCGTCACCTCACCGCGGGCGCTTCCGCCAGCCTGGCCACCAGCGTGGTCGCCGATGCCACCGGCTATGGTCGCATCGAGCGCGACGCGCAGGGCCGCTTCCGCCGCATCGTGGAGCAGAAGGACGCCACCGAGGCGCAGCGCGCCATCCGCGAGATCAACCCCAGCTACTACCTCTTCCGCACGCGCGACCTGTTCGATGCGCTCACCCGCGTCACCAACCAGAACGCCAGCGGCGAGTACTACATCACCGACGTGTTCGAACTGCTGCTGAAGGATGGCAAGCGCGTGGAAGTGGTCGACGCGGTGCCGCCCGAGGATGTGCTCAGCGTGAACACGCCCGAGCAGCTCGCCGAAGTGGACGCGATCCTGCGCCGCCGTCTCGACACCGCCCACACCGCACGGAGCCACGCATGAGCGCCACCGATCAGGACCACCTGAAGATCTTCGCCGGCACCACGGGTCAGGCGCTGGCCACCGCCATGTGCCGACACCTCGACCTGCCCCTCGGACAGGCCGAGACGAAGGCCTTCCCCGACGGCGAGTTGCTGGTGAAGCTCGACGAGGACGTACGCGGCCGCGACTGCTACGTGGTGCTCAGCACCTGCGCGCCGGTGAACGACAGCCTGATCGAGCTGCTGGTGTTCATCGACTGCCTGCGCCGTGCCAGCGCCAAGCGCATCACCGCCGTCATTCCCTACTTCGGCTACGCCCGCCAGGACCGCAAGGACGCCGGCCGCGTGCCCATCACCGCCAAGCTGGTGGCCAACCTCATCACCGCCAGCGGCGCCAATCGCGTGCTGTGCATGGACCTGCACGCCGCGCAGATCCAGGGATTCTTCGATCTGCCGGTGGATCACCTCACCGCGGGCCCGGTGCTGCTCGAGCATTTCCGCCGCGTGCTGCCCGGCATGGGCCCCACCGTGGTGCTGAGCCCCGATGTGGGCAACGCCAAGACCGCCAGCATGTTCGCCGACCAGCTGGGCCTGGACCTGGCCATCATCGAGAAGCGTCGCCAGGGCGCCACCGAGGTGCAGGCGCGCACCGTGATCGGCGACGTGAAGGGCAAGGCCGTGATCATGTTCGACGACATGATCACCACCGGCGGCACCGTCACCGAGGCCGCCCGCGTGGCCCGTGAGCGCGGCGCCACCGCGGTGTACGTGGCCTGCACGCACGCCGTCATGGCGGGCCTGGCCGTGGAGCGCCTCAACAGCCCCGACATCACCGGCATCGTCGTCACCGACACCATCCCGATCGACGGCCGTCTCGACCCCCTGCGCTCCAAGCTGACCGTGCTCAGCGTGGCGCGCATGCTGGGCGAGGCGGTGCATCGCATCCATCACGATCTCAGCATCAGCGCACTGTTCCGCGAGGGCATGGGGCCCCGCCGCTGACGCATCGATTTCACGCACCCGTTTCTCAAAAGAAGGAGAACACTCACATGGCAACTGAAATCCCGACACTGAAGGCCACCAACCGCGAGCAACTGGGCTCGCGCTACGCGAAGCGCCTGCGAACCGCCGGCAAGCTGCCCGCCGTGCTGTACGGCCACGGCACCGCCCCCATGAGCCTCACGCTCGACGCGAAGGAGACGATCCACTCGCTGAAGCACGGTGCACACGTGGTGAAGCTGGCCATCGAAGGTGGCGCCACCGAGAACTGCCTGGTGAAGGACCTGCAGTTCGGCTGGATGGGCGACGACGTCATCCATCTCGATCTGGCCCGCGTCGATCTGGACGAAGTGGTGACCGTGAAGGTGCGCCTGCAGTTCATCGGCCAGCCCGAGAGCGCCAAGAAGCCCGGCGCCGTGCTCACGCACGACGTGACCGAGCTCGAGATCAAGTGCAAGGTGCGCGACATCCCCGGCGACATCCGCGTGGATCTGGCCGGCGTGAAGACCGACGTGTACACCGTGAGCGAGTTCAAGCTGCCGGCCGGCCTCACCGCCGTCACCGATCCGCACGCCGCGCTCAGCCGCGTGGTCATCGTGGCCGAGGAAGCCGAAGGCGAAGCAGCCGCGCCGGGCGCAGCCGCCGAACCCGAAGTGCTCACGGCCAAGAAGGACAAGGAAGGCGAAGGCGCCGCCGCTCCTGGCGCCAAGGCCGCTGCACCCGCCAAGGAGGCCAAGAAGGGCTGATCGGATTCCGATCACCCTTCCCGGAACGCAACCATGCGACTCGTCGTTGGACTGGGCAATCCAGGCATCGAGCACCAGGGCACGCGCCACAACGCGGGCTTCGAGGTGCTGGATCGCCTTGCACGCCGCTACGGAGATCCTCCGGGCGGCGTGGCCAAGAGCCGCTTTGCGGCGCTCCTGGTCGAGGGCCGCATCGGCGACGAGCGCGTGCTGCTGCTGAAGCCGACCACCTTCATGAACCTCTCGGGCTCGAGCGTGCTGGAGGCGATCCGCTTCCACAAGCTGGATGCCGCGAAGGACCTGCTGGTGGTCACCGACGACTTCGCCCTGCCCTGCGGCGCCATGCGCCTGCGGGCGCAGGGCGGAGACGGCGGTCACAACGGGCTCGCCGACATCACCCGCAGGCTGGGCAGCGATCGCTGGCCACGCCTGCGCGTGGGCATCGACGCGCCCGGGCGCATCAGCACCGAGAGCTACGTGCTTGGCGTGTTCACGCCGGAGCAGCGGAAGCAGCTCGATCCGGGACTGGACGAGGCCGCGGAGGCCGTCGCCTGCTGGGCCACCGAGGGCCTGGAGGCGGCGATGAACCGTTTCAATCGCCGGGGCGTTGGCGCCCCGGCCAAGGAGGCGTGAGCGATTCGCACGGGCGAGCGCCTCCACGCAGGACACACACGACACTTCCAATCAACACTCTTTCGAAAGGACACTGACATGGACGCAACGATCACCGCAGAACGCACCCGCCCCTACGAGGGCATGTTCCTCTTCCCGCAGTCGGCCACGGCCGATCTGCAGGGCGCCTTGGACCACGTGAAGGAGATCCTGGGCCGCAGCGGCGCCGAGATCCTCTCCATCGCCAAGTGGGACGAGCGTCGTCTGGCGTACGACATCAAGGGCAACAAGCGCGGCGTGTACGTGCTGGCCTTCTTCCGCGTGCTCAGCACCAAGCTGGCCGGCATCGAGCGCGACTGCAACCTCAGCGAGAAGCTGCTTCGCAGCATGGTGACCCGCGCGGATCACCTGACCGAGGAGCAGCTGCACAACGCCGAGGCCATGCAGCGCACGGCCGACGAGGCTCGCCTGCGCGGTGCACCGGGCGAGGAGCCCGAGCCCGAGGTCGTCTGAGACCGTGGATTCCGACAGGTAATCCACACGCGGCCCCGTTTCGGCGGGGCCGCGTTCTTTTTTGCGCCTTTTCGCAGGACTTTTCTCCAATGTCCCAAGTGTGTCCTCGCGCCGCTTTATGATGCATGCACGCAACATGGAGGTGCGAACACAATGGCTAGTTTCAACAAAGTGATGCTGATGGGAAATCTCACGCGCGACGTGGAGTTGCGCCAGACGCCGAACGGCAACCAGTCGGTCGCCAACTTCGGCATCGCCTGCAACCGCAAGTTCAAGACGCAGTCGGGCGAGGAGCGCGAGGAAGTGACCTTCGTCGACTGTGAGGCCTGGGGCCGCACGGGCGAGGTCATGAAGGAGTACCTCTCCAAGGGTCGGCCGGTCTTCATCGAGGGCCGTCTCAAGCTCGACAGCTGGGAGGACAAGGAAGGCAAGAAGCAGTCCAAGCTGCGCGTGGTGGTCGAGAACTTCCAGTTCATCGACTCCAAGAGCGGCGGCGGCAGTGGCGGCGGTGAGCGCACGGGCGGTCGCACCCAGCAGGCCAGCCACCAGGCTCACACCGAGGTGGCCGAGGCGGACATCCCCTTCTGAACCATCCTGACGGGTGGCAGCCGCCTCGGTTGCCGCCCATCACGGCACAAAACAACCGCCTCAAGGCTCTTCCAAGGGCCTTGAGGCGGCTTCACTTTCCGTGCATAATGCTCGGCTCGTCGCCGCGAGGCTGCCCGCGTGGGTGGCCCCGAACCGTTGGGCGCAGGCGACCGCCCTCACTCCCCTCGATGGGGAAGGACAGCACCATGGCAGCACGCAAAGTCGAACTCCTCCTGAACAAGACCGTCGAGAACCTGGGCCTCATCGGTGATGTGGTCAAGGTCAAGCCGGGCTACGCCCGCAACTACCTGCTGCCACACGCGCTGGCCGAAGCCCCCACCCCCGAGAAGATCGAGGCCCTGAAGAGCGAGCGCGCCAAGGCCGCCGCCGAGATGGAGAAGATGCGCGCCGATCGCGCCGCTCTCATCGCGCGCCTCGAAGGCGTCAGCATCAAGCTGGTGCGCAGCGTGAACGATCAGGGCGCGCTCTACGGCGCCGTCACCCACCGCGACATCTCCGACCAGCTGGCCGCCGACGGCTTCCCGGTGGACATGCGCGCCGTGCGTCTGGGCATGACCATCCGCCGCATCGGCAGCTACAGCTGCGCGATCGTGTTCGATCGCGAGCTGCGCACCGAGATCGGCATCGAGGTCGCCCCGGATCGCACGCTCGAGATGTACGCCCGCACCGAGGAGCCCTCGGCACCCGCCGAGGAGACCACCGAGGAGCCGGCAGCCGAGCAGGCCGAGGCCAAGCCCGCCAAGGGCAAGGCCAAGGCTGATGGCGACGTGGCGACCAAGAGCGCCCGCACCCGCAAGGCCTGATCCAGCTCAGGCTTCGCGATGAACAGTGGCACCCAACAGGCCGGGTTCCCGGCCCCTGCACGCACCGACATGGATGTCGGCCAGATGGAAAGTGTGGCCATCGAGCCCAAAGGGCCGATGGTTGAGTTCGTCAAGGAGGACGACTGCATGAGCGCGATCGCCATTCGTCGAGAAGTGCTGCCGGAGACCCGGCTCAGCAAGACCCACAAGTTCATGATCGGTGGCCATGAGGGCTACCTCACGGTCGGCCTGTTCCCCGATGGCCGCCCGGGCGAGATCTTCATCAAGATGAGCAAGGAGGGCAGCACGCTCTCCGGCCTCATCCAGGGATTCTGCCGCGCGTTCAGCCTGGCCCTGCAGCACGGCCTGACCGTGCGCGATGCCAGCGACCGCTTCCGCGGCATGCGCTTCGAGCCCATGGGCCCCACCAACAATCCGGACATCCCGGAGACGGCCAGCATCCTGGACTACGTGGCGCGCTACCTGCAGATCAACTTCGTCGAGCGCGACGGACGCTGATCGATCCGCACCTCTGAACCCCCCACGCCGCGTGCTCGTCACGCGGCGTGTTTCTTTTTCGGTTCAGGCAGCCGCCTGCTCGGCGCACGCCTTCGCCAGCGGCCCCAGGCGCTTGCGAAGCACCGCCATCAGCGAGGCGGGTTGCAGGAAGGCCTGCGGCGGGCGCACGTACACCTCGCGAAGGCCATCCGCGCCAACGGCCCCCACGTCGCGCACGCTGCCCTGCATGCCACGGAACGCCTCGTGGAACACGGCCGTGGCCCTGCAGCGAATGATCAGGTCGGCGCCAGCCACGCGCATCTCGCGCGCGCCCAGCAGACCCGTCATGGCGCGCACCTCGGCCAGATCCAGCATGCGCTGCATCGCTTCCGGCGGCTCGCCATAGGCGCTCAGCAGGTCTTCGCGCAGCTTGGCCACGGCCTCCGGCGTCTGCACGGTGGCCGCGCGGCGATAGGCCTCCAGACGGCGCCGATCGCTGGGGATGTACGCGCGCGGGATCCAGCCCGACACGCCGATGTTCACCAGCACGTCGGCGATCTTCGGGCGCTCGCGGTTCTGCAGCCCGTCCACCGCCTCCTCCAGCAGCTGGCAGTACATCTCGTAGCCCACCGCGGCGATGTGGCCGCTCTGCTCGGCGCCCAGCAGGTTGCCCGCGCCGCGGATCTCCAGGTCGCGCATGGCGATGCGGAAGCCCGCGCCCAGCATGCTGTAGTCCTCGATCGCCTTCAGGCGGCGCAGCGCCTCGTCGGTGACCGGGCGATCCTGCGGCAGGAACAGGTAGCAGTAGGCGCGATGCGCGCTGCGACCCACGCGCCCACGCAGCTGGTGCAGGTCGGCCAGACCGTACAGGTCGGCCAGGTCGATGAACATGGTGTTGGCGCGCGGGTTGTCCACGCCGCTCTCGATGATGGTGGTGCTCACCAGCACGTCGCACTCGTGGCGCATGAACTTCAGCATCACGCGCTCCAGTTCCTCGGGCGGCATCTGGCCGTGGCCCACCACGATGCGCGCCTCGGGCACCAGCCGCTGGATGCGGTCCGCCGCCTCCTGCAGGCCCTTGATGCGGTTGTGCACGTAGTACACCTGACCCTCGCGGGCCAGTTCGCGCTGCACCGCCTGCTTCAGGCGATCGGCGCTGAACGGAATCACCTCGGTCACGATGGCGCGGCGATCGGGCGGCGGCGTGGTGAGGCTGCTGATGTCGCGCAGACCCAGCAGCGACATGTGCAGCGTGCGCGGAATGGGCGTGGCCGAAAGCGTGAGCACATCGGCGGTGGCGCGGAAGGCCAGCAGTCGCTGCTTGTGCTCCACGCCGAAGCGCTGCTCCTCATCCACCACCACAAGACCAAGATCCTTGAAGGTGACGTCCTTCGACAGCAGGCGGTGCGTGCCGATGACCAGATCAACCTTGCCAACGGCCAGATCCGCCAGCACCTGATTCTGCTCCGACGCGCTCTTGAAGCGGCTCAGGCTTTCCACGCGGAACGGATAGGCGCGGAAGCGGTCGCGGAAGGTGCGCTCGTGCTGCTCGGCCAGCACCGTGGTGGGCACCAGCACCGCCACCTGCTTGCCGGCGCAGCAGGCGCGGAAGGCGGCGCGGATGGCCACCTCGGTCTTGCCGAATCCCACGTCGCCGCAGATCAGCCGGTCCATCGGGCGCGCCTGCTGCATGTCGCGCTGCACGGCGGTGATGGCGGTGCGCTGGTCGGGCGTCTCTTCGTAGGGGAAGCTCGCCTCGAACTCCCCCTGCCATGCGGCATCGGCGGGGAACGCCAACCCCGGCGTGGCCGCACGCACGGCCTGCACGCGCAGCATCTCGCCGGCGAGGTCGCGCACCGCCTCGCTCACGCGTTCCTTCTGCGCCTTCCAGCGCTTGCCGCCGATCGCGCTCAGCGGCGGTCGTGCGGCGCCGCTGCCGATGTACTTCTGGATCAGGTCCACGCGCGCAGCGGGCAGGTGCAGACGCGTGCCGCCGTCGAATTCCAGCGTGAGGTATTCGCTTTCGCCGGCGCCGTCGGCGTGTTCGCCGGCCTCGCCGCCCTGCTTCAACTTGGCAAGTTGCGTGAGACCGATGTAGCGCGCCACGCCGTGGTCGCGGTGCGTCACGTAGTCGCC
>CAIPQY010000190.1 GCA_903867275.1 uncultured bacterium
CGGCGGTGGACATGCTCGACCGACTGGATCCGTTCCGGATCTTCAGCACGAAGTTCCTGGATCGACTGATGCCGCGCAGCGCCGACCTGAATGCGGACGGCATCGTCGATGCCGGCGACGTGTCCAACCTGCTGCTCGACTGGGGCTCGCAGTCAGGTCCAGCCGACCTGAACTCGGACGGCACGGTGGACGGCAGTGACCTCGGCGAGATGCTGCTGCGCTGGGGCGAGCGCGGTTGAGCCGCGGCCTCAGCCGCCGATGGCACGCAGCGCCGCCGCGCAATCCTTCGCCAGCGGCTCGATGGACAGCGGACTTCCCACGGCCTTTCGCATCCAGTAGTCGGGCGTGAAGCTGCCGATGCTGGTGATGCGCTTGGTCTCGGCGGCCAGATCCTTGCCGCGCAGGTGCGAGCGGATCTGGTGGCTCATCACATGCCCGATGGTGTAGTCGGCCAGATACAGCGGATGGCCCACCATGTGCTGGTACGCGGCAAGAATGCGGTAGGGGTCCTTGCCGAAGTGCGGCTCGTAGAAGCGTGTCCACAGGCGCTCGGCGATGGCCAGCACCTCGTCGCGCAGCTGCTCGGCGGTGGCCGTGGGGTTGGCGTAGATCCATCGCCAGGTGTGCAGCTCCAGCAGACTGGGGCCAGCGATCTGGCACGCGGCCAGCATGGTGGCGATCGAATCCAGCTGGAACGACTTCGCCGCCTGCTCGGGCGTTTCAAGTCCAAGCACGCGTCGGCCAAGCGACTGGTACAGGAACGCGAACGCCTCGGTGCACGCGGTGTTGGGCACGTTGCGCAGCAGCGGTCGCGGCGCGAAGTGCGTGCTGCACAGCTGCTCCAGGTTGTGGCCCAGTTCATGCATGGCGGTGTCGAAGCCGTCCCAGCCAAGCTCGCTGTCCAGACGACTGGTGCGCAGCCACGCGCCGTACTCGGGCATGCCCGGTCGCATGGCGTGGCCGCTGCCGCGCGCGATCTCCACGCGGATGCGCGAACCAAGGAAGTCGCTGTCGGCGGCGGAGAAGCCGAGTCCGCGCAGCACCTCTGGCAGGCGCTTCTCGAAGGCGCCTTCGTCGGGGAACATGCGCTTCACGGCGGCGTTCATCTCCTCTGCGGGGCGCGTTTCCGCCACGTCTTCAAAGTAGATGTCCTGCGGTTCCAGCGCGCGGCCAAGCCGCTTGCGCAGGAACGCGGCAAGGTCGTGCATCACCGGATGCTCGAGCAATCCCACCAGCAGTCGCTCCACTTCGGCCTCTGGAATCTCGCGGTCCAGATCGAACTTGCGCGCGATGGCGGTGGGGGCCTCGGGGTACAGGCGATCGAATTCGAACGACAGGTCGCGCTGCTGCAGCCACTGCTGGTAGCGCTTGGGGCCATCCAGCATGCCGGGGGCAGCGCCACCCAGCGTATTCCGCGCGGCGTTCCAATCCTTGGTGTTCGTGCCGTCCATCACGCTCGCCGGAATGGTGCCGTCGATGTGGCGTGCCATCACCCACATCAGCGCGCGCTGACGGGCGAGGCCGTTCGCGGGATCGCCGTAGTTCGCCTTCACCTCTTCGCGCACCAGCCAGTGCGCCAGCAGCTTGCGGCCCTGCGGCAGCCAGCGCTTGCCCGACGCATCCACCAGCGCATCCACGGGAATGTGGAAACCCGCCACGAACACGCTGGCCTCATGGCCGATGCGTCGCGCGCGTTCGCTGAGTGCGGAAGGAATGCGCGGGCCGAACGTCTGCGCAAGGCGCGACTCGGCCCAGCGGTTCACGTTCCATGCATCGCCTTCGCGCAGCATCTCGGCCAGGTCGCTGCGCGGGAAGTTGAGCAGCGCCAGAAACGCCAGCTTCTGGCGATACAGCTGGTCGGAAAGATCGGGCGCCGGATCGAACTTGGCCAGCAGGTCGTCCACGCCGGGGCAGGTCTCGGTGCGCACATCGGTCCACCAGCGCAGGTCGCGGCGAATCTCGTACAGGTGGCCCGTCACGGTCTCCACCGCCGACTCCAGGCGGTCAAGCAGGCGAGTGCGAAGCGCGGGGTCGGCCACGAAGTGCTGCACGCAGAAGGCGCGCATCGCTTCGGCGTCGCCATCTTCGGCGCACCAGCGTGCCTGCACCTGCTTCACGCCGCGGGTGATGGCGGCGCGGTGCGATTCGCCGTGGAGGGCGATGAGTTCGGAAGCGATCGAGGCGGTGTCGGGTGCGGCCTGGGCGGTGGTCATGGGGCCCATCGTAATGGCCGATGCCCCGCTGCTGGATCAGGGCCATTGCGGCGCGTCGAGGCGCTGTCGCACCTCGTCCTGCGCGGCGGCGATGCGCGGGATCCAGTGCGCGAGCGCGCCACGCGTTGGGTCGATGGCGCCGTGCGCCACAAGCAGCGCGCTTGTGAGCAGCGTGCACATCAGGGCCAGGGCGAATCGCGCGCCCCAGCGGCGGTCGTTCGACGCGGCACCAAGCTGCAGCAGCGCGCACGCAACGGTGCAGGCGCCCGCCACGATCACCATCCACCGCAGTGCCGGCAGGAACGGCTGCAAGGGATCGAGCGCCGCCGCGAGCAGCAGCGTGATCAGGCAGGTGGCCACCCAGTGATCACGCCATGCATCGAGCACGGTGCGCGGATCGGCCCATGCGGGCAGATCGCCGTGCATGAATCGCTGCACGTTGTGCTGCAGCGAGCGGATCGAGACATGCGGTGCCGCGCGCGTGGTCGGTGGCGGAGATTCGGTCGCGTGTTCGCGCCGCATGCGTCGCGCGTTCGCGGCGCGTTCGGCTTCGGCACCCTCGCGCGCGGCGATGTGCAGTTCGCCAAGCGCGTTGGCCCTGGCCAGATCGGGGCGAGGACGCTCGGCCCATCGGGTGTCCTGCACGCCTGACTCCGAAAGCAGCAGCTGGTCGCGCTGTGCGCGGTATTCCATCAGGGTGTTCCACCCGCCCCGCACCGATCCGCGCATGCGCTTGGCGGTGGTCAGGTGGCGCTGCAGTGCCGCAATCACGGCGGGTTCGAACAGCCCCTCGCATTGCCAGGCGGGGGTCCACGCCTCGGTGCCCGCCGGTGCCACGCCGTCTTCCAGATCCAGATGCCCCGTGGCCACCAGCGCCGACAGGCGCGAAGCCGGCACCGCATCGTGACGGGGTCCGTCCTCGCACCGGATTCGGTAGATGGGTTCCGTCACGCGTGCTCCGATGCGGCGCGAGCATACCCATGCCATGCGCGCATTCCGTACTCTTGGAGACATGCCACATCTGCTCCGATTCCTTCCCTCGCTCGCGCTTGCGGTGACGCTGCTCTGCGCCTGCGAATCGCAGTACCAGGACAACTGGGATCGCCTGAAGGTGGGCATGACGAAGACGCAGGTGGCGGATCTGCTGGGCGAGCCGAGCAGTCGCTACGAGCCGCGCGCCGACAACGGCAAGGTGGTGATCGCCGAGGAGCGCTGGCAGTACGGCGACAACCTCAGCACGCTGGCCACGGGCGCCGTGTTTCCCAGTGAGGCGCATCCGCGCGCATGGGTGGTGTACTTCGACGAGAAGGGCAATGTGCGGTCGTTCCGCGCGGCGGATTGGGCACGCTGATCCGAGAAGGGGGTTCCATGCCACTGGATGTCGAGCAACTGCTGCAGCGTCTGGAGTCGAGCGGATTCGAGAAGGAAGCGTCGACGCTGCATGTGCTTTTCAGCAGCGCAGCGGCCGCGGCGCGATCGCGTCCGGCGTCGCCGCCGGATGAACAGCCGCCTGCGCGTCTGGGACCCTTCGAGGTGATCGGCGAACTGGGTGAGGGCGGCTTCGGCGTGGTGCTGCTCGGTGCGCAGCGCGAACCGGTGAAGCGCCTGGCCGCGGTGAAACTGCTCAAGCGCGGCATGGACAGCCGCAGCGTGCTGGCGCGCTTCCGTGGCGAGCAGCAGGCGCTGGCGCTGATGGATCACCCGGCCGTGGCCAC
>CAIPQY010000191.1 GCA_903867275.1 uncultured bacterium
CCTGCTGCTCGCAGGCTGCGCCACGGGCGGGGGTGCGTCCGGTCCCAATGGCGCCGCGGCGCCCGGCACGCCTGTGTTCGAGTTGCGCGCGGCCAGCGGCAAGCTGCGTCCGGGCTGGACCGAGATGCCGGCGCGCGGCGGCGGAAGCCTGATCGTGTCGCCCACGCCGCTGCTTCGGCCGCAGGACTGCGACAACGCCGCGCTGAGCAAGTCCGACAGCCCCGCGCTGATTCTGAGCGTGAAGGCCTCCATCCGCGAGACCCTCTCCGCCGCCACGCTGCCGATCGTCTACGACGAGAAGCGCAACACCACCGAGTCGGTGGTGTTCATGGTGGACGGCCAGATCGTGTGGGTGGCGCAGCTGGGCATGCCGTACGGTCGGCAGGTGGCCGTGCGCATCGGCCCCAACGGCCTCACCGAGGAAGAAGCCAAGCGCTGCATCGATGAGGTGCGGCGGATCGGTCGCTGACGGTTCGAGCCGTGTTCAGCCGCGCGCCGACGCGCGCTGCAGTTCGGCCTGACGCGTGGGCTTCATCGGACGGCTCGCCTCGGTCTGGCGACGCAGTTCTTCCGCATCCATCACGTCCTCGCCGAAGCGCACCAGGCGCAGCGAGTTGGCGATCACGAACACGTAGGCGCCCGCCTGATAGAAGGGCGTGATCCAGATCTGGATGCGGCCGGAGGCTGCAAGCGCCAGGCCGATCACCGCCAGCAGCAGGGCCGCGGCGATGTTCATGCCGATCACGCCGCGCGCGCGACGCGCGAGTTCCAGCAGGAAGGGGATGTTGCGCAGATCGTCGTTCATCAGCGCCACGCCGGCGGAGTTGGTGGCGATGTCGCTGCCTGAAAGGCCCATGGCCACGCCCACCTCGGCGCTGGCCAGGATCGGGCCGTCGTTGATGCCGTCGCCCACCACCAGCGTGCGATGGCCCTTCTTGATCAGGTACTTCAGTTCCTCGTGCTTCTCTTCGGGCAGGCACTCGGCCTCGATGCTGTCCACGCCCACGGCCTGGCCCACGCGCGTGGCCACGCCCAGGCGGTCACCCGTGAAGATGCACACCTTGCGCACGCCCAGCTGACGCAGGCGCGTCACCACATCGGCGGCGTTGCGGCGCAGCTTGTCCTCAAGTCCCACCGCACCCAGATAGCGGTCACCCACCATCACGTGCACGCCGCTCATGCCGTCGATGCGTGCGCTGGCCTTCTCCACCTCGGCGGCGATGCCGGGCTGCAGTTCCATCAGCCACTGGGCGCGACCTGCGCGCACCACGCCATCGGGGCTCTTGGCTGCCACGCCGCGACCGTGCAGCTCCTGATAGTCGCTGATCGCGCGCGGCGTCAGGCGCGCCTTCTCCGCCGTCTCCAGAATGCTGCGCGCCAGCGGGTGGTTGCTGCTCTGTTCCGCGTCGGTGGCGGCCTGCAGCAGCACCGCGGCGTCCACGCCCTCGGCCGGGGCCAGTCGGCTCACGCTGAACTTGCCGGTGGTCAGCGTGCCGGTCTTGTCCATGATCACGGTGTCGATGTGCGCCGCGCTCTCCAGCGTGCGCGTGGTCTTCACCATGATGCCCAGTCGCGCCGCGGCGGCGAAGGCGGCCACCATGGCGGTGGGGTAGGCGATCAGCAGCGCACCGGGGCAGGTGACCACCAGCACGGTGATCGCGCGCTCGGCGGCCTGATCGCGGATGGCGGCCACGTCGCTCTTGCTGGTGAAGAACCACACCAGCGCCGCCACCATCAGCACCACCGGCACATATGCACCGGCCAGTCGCTCGATCAGTTCCTGACGCTGCGTGCGTGCGCTCTCGGCCTCGCGGATCAGCTTCTCCACCTTGCCGATGGTGCTCTCGCTGGCGATCGCGTTCACTTCCACGTCGATCTGGCCGGTGAGATTGCTGGTGCCCGCGTACACCATGGTGCCCGTCGCGGCTTCCACCGGCACCGCTTCGCCCGTCAGGCTGGCCTGATTGATGCTGGTCTGGCCGCGCAGCACGCGACCGTCTGCTGGAAGGTTTTCGCCGGGGCGCACGCGCACCACCTGGCCCACGCGGATCGAATCCAGGCTCACTTCACGCTCGCTGCCGCCCTCGTCCACCACGCGTGCGATGTCGGGGGTGAGTTCGATCAGGTCGCGGATGGCGCGCTGCGCACCCCACGCGGTGCGGCTCAGCACCAGTTCGCTCAGCCACAGGAAGAAGGCCAGGAAGCCGGC
>CAIPQY010000192.1 GCA_903867275.1 uncultured bacterium
GTGGGCGCCAGCATCGGAACCACCAGCACCGCGATGCTGATCGTGCCGTTCTCGCGGGCCGCTGGTGCGCGCGTGGGTGTGGCGTGGATCTGCGTGTCGTTGATCGCGATGCTGCTGGCGTTGCCCACCATGCATGCGCTGGAAGCGTTCTCGGAGCGGTTCATCGGCGGCAGCGGCCCGGTGTCGCTGGCGATGTTTCACACCAGCTTCACGCTGCTTGGTGCGGTGGTGGGGTGCGCCTTCGCGCGGCCACTCTCGCGCTGGCTGGTGGCGCGCGTGCCTGATCGCGGCCCTGCGCTGTTGCGACACATCGACGAGATCGGCGGCGGTGTGCCGGCGGTGGTGCTTGAAGGTTTGCGTCGCGGCGTGGCCGCCATGGGTGCGGTGGCGTTGCGAGCGGCGGAGGCGCGCATGCGTGGCGCGGCGGCACCGTCGAGCGACACCCTGGATGACCTGCGCAACGCCGGTCGTTCGCTTCGCGTGGCGGCGGCCACGGCGGGCACCGATGGCCTTTCTGCAAGCGACATGGAGCGCCAGGTGGCCAGCCTGCAGGCGCTTGAACATGTGAAGGCGATCCGTCGCATGCTGCAGCGCGATGACCTGAAGCCGCCGCCGAACCCGCACGGCACCTTTTGCGACTTCATGGAACGTGCGAGTGCCGGAGTGCTGGCGGCCGCGGCGTGGCTTGAATCACCCAAGGGCGAGGCACCCAGTGCATCCATGCGCAAGCTGGTGCGCGAGGCGGGGCGACGGCGTCAGGCCGCGCGGCTGGGCACGCTGCAGGCCACCGGTGAGGGCAAGGTGAGCGTGGACGATGCCAACGCACATCTGGATGTGATGCGCGCCATCGACACGCTTGTTGAGCATGCGTGGCGTCTGGTGAGCGACCTCGATGTGGCCATCACCGCACGCGATGCGGATGACGACGCGGCGATGGGCGAGGAAGTGGCCTGAGCCGACTCACTTCTTCGCGGGCGGCGCAGCGGGGGCCGGCAGGTTGGGTGCGGCCTGCGAACTCAGCGCGGCGGCCGCTTCCTTCTCCAGTTGAACCACTTCAGCCTCGGTCTCGGGGAAATCCGTCACCGCGGCGATGATTCCGTCGCCGATGCCAAGCAGTGCCCAGCCGGCGATCAGGCCCGCGCACACCGCTTCCTTCGAGTCCACCCACAGGCGATGGCCGAATTCGCCGATGCGCTCGTGGTACTTGCGCTCCATGCCGGTGAAGATGGCCGCGCCGATCCACATCATGACGGTGCTTTCGGGTGGCAGCACCACGCCCAGGCCGATGCCCACGGCCGACAGCGGGAAGCGACCCTTGCGCACGATGCGCAGCGCCTCCAGCACCAGCGCGATGATGACGCCGCCCAGCATGGCCCATGCCGCCGACACCGGCAGCACGCCCCACAGCTTGGCGATGTGATCGGGGCCGGTCTGCACGATCGACTCCATGCTGCCGCTCTTGCCCATGCCTTCGATCACCTTGCTGATCGCGGCCCACTGAATGGCGCCGGGCACGGCCCACGCCTCGGTGATGGTGTTCTCGATGGTCACGTCGCCGCCGGGCTTCCACTTGTTCAGGAACAGCAGATAGAAGAGCGGCGTGCTGGCCAGCGCGCCCGCCACGATGCCGATGCAGTGACCCCACGCCTGCTGACGTGGCTTGGCGCCGAGCATGTAGCCGGGCTTGATGTCCATCAGCAGGTTGCTGGCGTTGCTGGCCACTTCGGTGGTCACGCCTGCGGTCATCAGGTTGGTGGCCGGGTTGGTGGGCTGCAGCGAGCCGAAGGTGAACTGCGTGATCTTGCTCAGGCTGCCGGTGGGGGTGGTGCTGGTGAGCGCCGTGGCGTTGGCCGCGATCAGCGTGAGCACGATGATCATCGGAATGGACAGCGCGCCAAGCCACGGGTTCACGCCGAACCAGGCCCAGTTCAGCCAGATGATGAGTGCGCTGAAGAAGGGGATGCCGATGAAGCTCCACTTCAGCGGCAGCTCGATCTCGCGCAGGCAGTCGTGGTTGTTGGCCTTCTTGGCGAACAGGCCGGTGAACGCCGAGATGAGCACCTGCGGCTTGGCGAACAGGCTCACCATGCTGGCGGTGACCATGATCGCCACGCCCCACCACAGACACCAGGTGTTGGTGAGGTGCGGGCGGCCGAAGACCGCGGCGGCCATGTCGTAGGTGCCGTCGGCCTGCACGATCTTGGCCCAGTTCTTGGGCACGATCTCGCCCGCGCGGATCATCAGCGGCGCGATCACCAGGAAGTTGGCCACCATGCCGAGCAGCAGGCTGTTCGCGATGCGCATGCCCATCAGGCCGCCGGCGCCCACCATGGACAAGTCAAACATCACCGTCATGCCCAACTTGTCGAGCTGAATTCCGGAAATGTTTGGCACCCAGCTGATCACTTTCCCGGCAGCATCCTTGGCCGGGGTGTAGAGCCACTCATCGAGGCGCTCTGGGAATTTCTTCAGGGTGTCGGTTGCCTTGGATGTTCCAAGGATGGAAATCTGCAGCACTGCCATGTAGCCCGTTGCCACCACCAACTGCAGCGCGGCGCCAATGCCGGCAGCCCACGCCAGTGCCTTGGCCTTAAAGAGTCCGGTGTCCACGCCAGCGCCATCGGTCCGGGTGTCTGCCTCAATCGGCAATCCAGCAGCATCCAAATTCTTAGTACCGCCGGCGGGTGCGTGCGGATACAGCGAATCAAGGACCACCGCACACGCGCGCCCCTCGGGGAACGGCTGTTGTTCGTCATTGATAAAGCGGCGCTTCATTGGGAACGCCACCAGCACACCCAAAATGCTGGCCACCACATTCCA
>CAIPQY010000193.1 GCA_903867275.1 uncultured bacterium
AGCGCTTCGCCGGAAGCTTGCCTGACAGCGTCTCGATCGCCTTGTCGAGCTGCGGATCGCGGCCTGCCGCACGGTCCGCCGGCGTGATCTCCACCTCGATGTCGGGCGCCACGCCCTGGTTCTCCATCGCGTAACCGCGCGAAGGCGTCCAGTGGCCCCATCCGGGCTGCGTGGCCATGCCACCATCCACGAACGGCTTGTCATTCTCGATGCCGATCACGCCGCCCCAGGTGCGCGTGCCGATCAGCGTGCCGTTCTTCATCTCGCGCATGCTCTCCGGGAAGATGTCGCCGTCGCTGCCTGCATCCTGATCGATCAGCACCGCGATCGGTCCCACCAGCGTCTTGTTCGGTGTGGTCTCGGCGCGCCCATCGCGCGGCACGCTGTACGCCCACGGCTTGCGCGACAGGCGCTCCACCAGCACCGGACTCACGTAACCGCCGCCGTTGTTGCGCACATCCACCACCATGCCCTCGCGATCCACCTGCGGATAGAAGGTGCGCATGAACGCGGTGATGCCCGCGGTGTCCATGTCGGGGATGTGCATGTAGCCCAGCCGCCCACCGCTGCGCTGCGCCACCGCTCGGCGATTCGTCTCCACCCAGTCGAAGTAGCGAAGCGCCGAATCGCTCGGCGGCAAGGTGACCTCCACCACGCGAGCACCGGTGCCATCGGGCGCATCGGCCAGCGTGAGCATGGTGGCATGGCCCGCGCGGCCGGCCAGTGCCGCTCCGATCTCGCGATCCGGGAACACCGGCTTGCCATCCACCTCCACGACGAACATGCCCGGCTTCACGCCGCGGAACGGTGCCGCGAGCGGACTCTCCGGACCACCCGTGGCATGGAAGTCCGGCAGCACGCGCGTGATCACCCATCCGCCATCGCGTGGCTCCACGTCGGCGCCCAGCGTGGCCATCTCCACATGCTCGGGCTTGCGGAATTCCTCGCCGCCGTCGATGTACACGTGGCTGTTGCCAAGCTCGCTGCTCATCTGTCCGATCAGGTCGTTCAGTTCCTGGCGCGTGCCCACACGATCCACCAGCGGCAGATACCGCTGTCGCGCGGCGTTCCAGTCCACGCCACCCATGTCGCTGCGCCAGAAGAAGTCGCGCTGCAGACGCCACGCCTCGTCGAACATCTGCCGCCATTCCTGACGCGGATCCACGTCCACCTGCACGCCTTCCAGTCCCAGTTCGGTGGGCTCACCGCCCGTGGGTGCCACCATGGACATGCGCTCGCCATCCCACACCACCACCTGCGTGGCCGTGCCGTCCATCACCCACGCCTCGATGGGCTTCTCCAACACGGGTGACGACTTCTGCTGCGCGATGTCGAACCGCTCCAGATGCGTGCCTCCCTTGCCCAGCGGCGGCGCCGGCCACGGCTCGCTGGCCACACCTTCGAGCGGCCGTCGTCCAAGCAGCACCGCGCCCGCAGCGGCCTCCATGTCATCGAAGTTGCCGGGCGTCACCGGAAGCACCGTCACGCGCTCCGCCATGCCGTCCAGATCCACGCTGATCGCGAACGGCGCGCTCGGGCCGTCGTCGTCATCCGCATCCTCGTCATGCGCCTCCGCTTCGGCTGCGCCCTTCGATGCGGCATCCTTTCCTTCCGCCTCGTGTTCGAGCGCGTGCTTGTCGGCGCCAGCGCTCCACGCACCCAGCTTGCCCGTGGCCCACGCCTCCAGATCGAATTCCGCTTCCGCCGCCTCGGCGGCGAACGGCGGCGGCACCGACACCTTCAGCGGCAGCGCACACACCGTGGTGGTGTTCACGTTCGCGAAGTTCAGCTCCATGCCGTCCATCACCGGATCGATGTGGCGATCCGACAGGAAGTACAGGTACGCGCCGGCCGGATCCCATCGCGGCGACATGTCGTTGGTCATGCCGCTGCCGATCGCGCCGGTCTTGCCTGACGCGAGTTCACGCACCACGATCTGCGCGAATCCGTTGGCCAGCGGTCGCTGCCACGCCAGCCATGCACCGTCGGGACTGAATTGACAGTCGCGGATCGCGCCGTTCTCGCTTCGATCGATCTCGGTGACGGCTCCGCTGTCCACGTTCACCAACCGCAGCACGCCGGTCTTGTCGCCGAAGGCCACGAACGCGCCATCCGGGCTCGCCACCGGATTCATGGGCCACACCGCGCAGGTGGCCAGCACGCTCTCGCCGCTCTCGGTGTCGCCCAGGTCGCGCGCCACGATGGCGTATCCGTCGTCATGCTCGGTCACATAGGCGATGGTGGACGCGTCCAACCACGCGGCGCCGCGCTCACGCTTGCCCGAGGTGTTGGGTGCCTGCAAGCCGCTCAGCACGCGATGGCCCGCGCTCGCCAGCGGCACCACGGCGAACTCGCCACGACTCTCGATCAGAAGTGCGTCGGCTCCGGGTGAAAGCGACAGTCCCGACGCGCTCTCGGTGGCCGGGCGCTGACGCTCTCGATCCGCGAAGCGGTCACCGATCAGCCGCAGATCGAGCGTGCGCTGCGCGCCATCCTTCGCGTCGAACAGCACCACATCGGCGCCGCGCGTGAACACGATGCGCGAACCTTCCTTGCCCGGATCGGCCTTCGCCCAGCGCGGCTCCAGCTCGTTGGCGGCGAAGGTGGTGTGCTGCTTCCGGTCGCTGCCGTCGGCGGCGACGCTGCACAGGTTCATGCGCCCATCGGCATCGCTCAGGAACCACACGCGCCCCTGCAGCCACATCGGGAACAGTTCGTTCTCCTTCGTCTTGGTGAGCCGCGTGAAGTTCTTGCGCTCGGCGTCGGTGATCCACAGGTCTGGAGCGGTGCCGCCGCGATAGCGCTTCCAGCTCCAGTTCTCGTTGCTCCACGGCGTGAACGCCATGCGACCGGTGGCCGCGTCGATGCTGGCCAGCGAACCCTCGCCGATGCCCAGCGGCTTCGACGGTCCACCCGCCACCGGCACGCTCCACAGTTCGGTGCGACCGAGCGCGTTCGCGCGATCGCTCCGGTAGATCACCTGCGCGCCATCGGCCGCGAACGCCAGCGGTCGCTCGGTGCTTGGATGAAAGGTGAGTCGCTTGGGCGCGCCGCCCGTCACGGGCATGGCGTACACCTCGGGCGTGCCGTCGTAGTCGGCCATGAACGCCAGCATGCTTCCATCGGGCGACAGCACCGGCGCCGTCTCCATGCCGGTGCCGCTGGTCAGACGCGCGGCCTCGATGGGCTTCGACAGGTCACCGTTCAGGCGCGCGGTCCACAGATCGCCATCCGCCACGAACACCAGCCGATCTCCCGCGATCGCCGGATGCATGGCGTAGCCACGACCGGGCGCGGCGGGCAACGGCACGGTGCCATCGGCCACGGCGGCGGAAACAAGGTGCGTGCAAACCGCCAGGGCCATCAATGCGCGTCGCATGCGGGCGTCACTCCTGAATGTGATCGTGTTCCGTGTCGTTCAGCCGCGCACGTGGCGCAGCACATGTTCCACTTCGTCGGCCGAACCCATCACCAGCGGCGTGCGCTCGTGCAGCGCCTTCGGCTCGATGTCCATCGTGCGCACGCTGCCGTTCACGCTCACGCCACCCGCCTGCTCCACCAGGAAGCTCATCGGGTTGGCCTCGTACAGCAGGCGCAGCTTGCCGTCCGGATGCTTCTTCGTGGGCGGATACAGGAACACGCCGCCGTTCACCAGCGTGCGATGGATGTCCGCCACCATGCTGCCGATGTAGCGGCTGCTGTAGCCCTGCGCATGCGCCCACTTCAGGTAGCGCTGATAGCCCTCGGGGAATCCCTCGGTGTACGCCTCGTTCACGGAGTACACCTTCTTCGCGCGCGGCATCTTCAGGTCGCGCGACACCAGCAGGAAGCTGCCCACGCTCATGTCCAGCTCGAACATGTGCACGCCGTGGCCGGTGGTGATCACGAACACCGTGCTGCTGCCGTACAGCACGTAGCCCGCGGCCACCTGCTGACGCCCGGGCTGGCAGACGGTCTTCACCGCATCCGGAATGTGCGGATCGTTGCGCAGGATGGTGAAGATGGTGCCCACCCCCACCGCCGTGTCCAGGTTGCTGCTGCCATCGAGCGGATCGAACAGCACGCAGTACTTGCCGCCTTCGCTGCCGCGGCGAAGGATCGCGGGCTGCTCCTCCTCCTCGCTGCCCAGCACCGCGATCGACTTGCGGCTGCCCAGTACGCGCATGATCACCTCGTTGGCGATCACGTCCATCTTGATCTGTTCCTCGCCCTGCACGTTCACGTCGCCCTGCTGACCCACGCCGCCCTGCAGGCGAACATGGCGCACCTTGTAGGCGATCATCTTGGCGGCCAGCGAGATGGCGCTCACGATCCAGCTGAACTCGCCGCTGGCGTTCGGGAAGCGCGCTTCCTCCTCAAGAATGAAGGTCTGCAGGCTGGTGAGGTTGTCGGTGACCACGTGACGATGGGCCGCATTCGAAGGCCCGGAACCGCTTCCCGATGGTGCGTTGTGGGTGCTCATGCGTTGATCGGCGAGGCTACCATCCATGCCCCAAACCCCCTTCGCAAGGAGCCATCATGAGCCACCCCGTCATCGTCGCCGCCCGTCGCACCGCCTGTGGAAAGTTCGGAGGCCTGCTGGCCAAGGTGCCCGCGCCGCAACTGGGTGCGTTCGTGATCGAGGCGATGCTGGCCGATGCGCCGGCCGCCAAGGGCGCCATCGAGGAATGCATCATGGGCAACGTGCTGCAGGCTGGCGTGGGCCAGAACCCAGCGCGTCAGGCCGGCCTGCTGGCGGGCCTTGCCGAAACCCTCAGCGCCGTCACCGTGAACAAGGTGTGCGGCAGCGGTCTGCAGGCGGTGATGCAGGCCGGCACCGCCATCCGTGCCGGCGACATCAGCTGCGCCGTGGCCGGTGGCATGGAGAACATGGACCTGGCCCCGCACTTCATGCACCTGCGCAGTGGCGTGCGCTACGGCGAGGCGAAGATGCAGGATCACATGGCCCACGACGGTCTCAGCTGCGCCTTCGAGAAGTGGGCCATGGGTTGCGCCGCCGACTACACCGCACAGAAGGCCGGCATCAGCCGCGCCGACCAGGATCGCTTCAGCGCGCAGAGCCATCAGCGCGCCGCGCACGCCACCAAGGAAGGCTGGTTCAAGAAGGAGATCGTGGCGCTTGCCGCCGAGAAGATCGGCCAGAAGGCCGGCTGCGACACCGATGAGGGCATCCGCGCCGACAGCACCGCCGACAGCCTGGCCAAGCTCAAGCCCGCCTTCGGCAAGGAAGGCAGCGTCACCGCCGGCAACGCCAGCCAGATCAGCGACGGCGCCGCGGCCGTGATCGTGATGAGCGACGCCAAGGCGAAGGAACTCGGCCTGAAGCCGCTCGCGCGCATCCTGGGCCAGAACACCTCCGGCGTGGCGCCCAAGGACCTGTTCTTCGCCCCCGCCGTGTCCATCAACAACCTGCTGCAGCACGCAGGCATGGGTGTGAAGGACATCGACCTGTTCGAGATCAACGAGGCCTTCGCCGCGCAGGTGCTGGCCGACATCAAGCCGCTCGGCATCGGCGAGGATCGCCTGAACGTGGGCGGCGGCGGCATCGCGCTGGGTCACCCCATCGGCGCCAGCGGCGCGCGCGTGCTGGTGTCGCTCATCCACCACCTGCACCGCACCGGCGGCAAGCGCGGCGTGTGCTCGCTGTGCCTGGGCGGCGGCAACGCGGTCAGCATGCTCGTCGAGGCGTGCTGATGCG
>CAIPQY010000194.1 GCA_903867275.1 uncultured bacterium
CATCGGCCAACCCCCCATTCGGTCTCAAAAACAAGGCGTCGCGGGCGTGGCTGCCAGTGGGTCGATGCCACAACAATCGCCAGCGACACCGTCAGCTCAACATCCAGCCCGCGCAGGGCTTAGAACAGGATCTGCAACTGCGACCGCACCACCATCTGGTTGCCACCACCATCCGGCTCGACCCGGTAGTTGGTGCCCAGCACGCCGGCGCCATAGATGCCGTTGTTGAACCACAGCGGGTCGCTGGTCCAGCCGAGGTCGGTGGTCAGCTTGATGATGCGCCCACCCAGGAACCAGTTGAATCCCACCGTGTACACGTTGGTGCGACCGGCGTTGAACACGTTGGCATAGGTCTGATTTCCACCCGTGTTGCCGATGCCGATGTCGTTCACGCCGCGGTTCTGCGTGTTCATCCACTCCCAGCGCGCGTACAGCTCCACTTCGTCGGTGATGAAGTAGCCACCCTGCACCACGGCGCCGTAGCTGTTGATGCTGCCCAGGTCGTTGGTGGGCGTGGAGGGCATCGAGTACGCGGTGTTCATCACGAAGTAGGTGAACAGGTTGGCGCCGCCCAGGTTCCATGTGGCGTCCACGGACCAGGTCAGGAACTCCGCATCGGCATTGCCGTTCAGTGGAATGTTGTTGGTGCCGATCACGGTGGGTGACTGGTGCTGGCCACCCCGCTGCATGTTCATCCACGCGTTCAGCAGCAGGCCTTCGGACTCGCCGCGGAAGTTGTTCATGTCGCGAAAGCCGGCCCAGTCGCCGAACACCACCCATCCCAGACGGCCGGTCACGGCCCACTGGGCGAATCCAGCGCCGTTGTTCAGGGTCGTGACACCGTCGGTGTACAGCGCGTTGTTGAATCCCGCCGATGCGCCGGTGTTGGCGTTGCTGCCACCGTCGTTGTACATCACTTCGGCGATCAGTTGCTCGTTCTGCCAGGTCAGCATGGCGCCCTGCGTGAACTTGGTGCTGAACATCTGGTCCACCAGCGAGCGTTCCACAGCCAGCTGACGGCGACTGCTCACGATCTCTTCCTGCAGGAAGGGACTCTTGAACTGGCCCACACTGATCTTCCAGCCCTCACCCAGATCCTTGATCACCATGGCCTCTTCCATGCCCATGTTGCTGCTGCCGGCCACGCCCGCGGCGTTGTTGCCACCAGGCGTCAGCAGCGCGTTCTGGTTCTGGTTGTAGATCAGCATCACGCGGTACTGCCACGACGGATCGATCATGTGGCCGAAGAAATCCAGCTTCATGCGCCGGATCTCGAAGCCGCTCACGTTCTTCAGGTACGAACCGGGTGGCGGCGCCGCGCCGGTGCCACGATTCACGCCCGCGCCGGTGTTCGCGTTGATGATGTCGTTGTCGCGGTTGCTGTAGAAGCTGGCGGCGTAGCGGATCTGCAGCTGCCCGCTCAGGTTCAGGCGGAAGTTGCCATCCGGGGTGGCGATGAAGAAGCCGCGGTCGTACACGTAGCCCGATGTCAAGCTGCCATCGCGCAGCGCGCTGCGTGTTTCGGCGTCCTTCATCACCTCGGCCACGGTCTGGCGAACCTCGGCCTCGCGCTCCTTCGACAGCCACTTCTCGTTCTGCTGCGCCTGCAGCTCGGCCACGCTGCCCTGCAGCGTCTTGTTCTCGCGGCGCATCGCGTCCAGCCCCTCGGCCAGCGCGGCGTTCTGCTGACGCAACGCCTCCAGCTCCTGCATGACGCGGGTCATGGGGTCGTCGGGGGTGGTGGCGGGCGACTGCGCAAGCACGGCCACGGCCCACAGCATGGCGGCGGTACCGGGCATCAGGCGCGCTCCTGGATTGACCTGCCGTCACGCATGCGGCGTGCAAGGTAGCAGGCGGCCGTGTTGCGCCGATGAAAAAGGCACCCATGTTTCCATGAGTGCCTTGGGCCAATCCGGTGGTTGCCCGGCGATCCGGGAGCGCGGCTCGCGCAACCCGCCGGTTGTCAGAACAGCAGCTGCAGCTGGGTGCGGGCCACGATCTGGCCGCCGCCACCCTCACCTTCGGTGCGATAGTCGGCACCGGCGATGTTGTCGCCGTACAGACCTGTCTGGAAGATCTGCGGGTTCCAGCTCACGCC
>CAIPQY010000195.1 GCA_903867275.1 uncultured bacterium
CCGATGTAGGCCGTTTCGCTGGTGTTCGGAATGAAGCCGAACACCGCGTTCTCCGCGTCGCCGTTCAGGGCCTGCATCACGCGGGGCGCCAGCTCGCGGCCCAGACTCTTGCGTTCCTCGTAGATGTCCGGGTCGTTGCCGCGGCTGAAGTAGATGCGCTCGAAGGCGCATTCGCGGCGCGGTCCGGGCTGGCAGAACGGCTCGGTGCGCACGGTGCCGTCGCGCTTGATCACGATCACGTGGCCAGGTTCGAGCGGCTTCACCTGCGCGGGCTCGAGGCCCAGCACGGTGGTGAGGGCGGCGCGCTCGCTCGCCACGGCCACCAGATCATCGGTCTCGGCGACGAAGGCCGGGCGAATGCCGTGCGGATCGCGGCAGGCGAAGGCGTCGCCGCTTCCCAGCATGCCCACGAACACGTAGCCGCCGTCGAACTGCTGCGTGGCCTTGCGCAGCACGCGGGGCAGGCTCACTTCCTGCGCCACCGCCGCCGCCAGGTCGTTGCCGTCCAGGCCACGGAAACTGCCCAGGCCCATGGCGCCGCGCAGACGCTCGTGTTCGGCATCCAGGAAGTGGCCGATCTTCTCGAGCACCACGCCGGTGTCGGTGTCGCCCACGGGATTCAGGCCCAGTTCCACCAGCACGCGGAACAGCTCGTTGCTGTTGGTCAGGTTGAAGTTTCCCGCGATCACCAGGTTCTGGCTCGCCACGCTGCTGCGACGGACATACGGGTGGCAGAAGGCCGCGCCGCGACCGCCGTAGGTGCCGTAGCGAAGGTGGCCCAGCATGGCCTCGCCCAGCATGGGAACGCGTCGCTTCAACTCGATCGGATGCGCCGAGCGCATCTCCATCGCGGAGAGTTCCGCGGCGGGGCCCATCGCTTCGTCGAACAGGCGTTCCACCGGATTGCGCTTGGCACTGCGCATGCGCATCAGGAAGGGCTCGCCGGCAGGCATGTCGAACTTCACCGTGGCCATGCCCGCGCCGTCCTGGCCGCGGTTGCGCTGCTTCTCCATGAGCAGGTACATGCGGCGAAGGCCCCACAGGATGTCGCCGTGCTCGGTGCGCATGGCCTCCAGCGGCTTCTTCAGCCGCACCAACGCCACGCCGCACTTGTGTCCGATGAAGTCGCTCACAGAAAGGCGAGCGTAGCGGGGCGGTGCGCTGCAGGGACGCTGCAAAGCGTTAGGATTTTCGCATGTCCGACGAAAACGCCATCGATGCATGGACGGCCCTCTTGGCGCAGGCCAGTCAGTTGGCGGCGGCCTCGCGCGCGTGGCCACGCGATGCCGAAGGTGATCGCCTGCGCGCAAGCGTGACGCCGCTGGTGCAGTTGCAGGCGGTGGGCATCGCGATGGGGCAGCTTGACCGTCTGCCCGCGGCCTCGCGGGCGTATGCGCGTGACCAGGCCGAGGTGCTTGTGCAGCGATCCTGCGAAATGCTGCGTCACGCCTGGCACGGCGAACCGATGCCGGCGTGGATGCTCGACCTGATGGTCTCGGCGCGCGAGTCGATCACCGTCAGCCTGTACGCGGGTCTGCGCGGTCTTCGATGGAACGGAGCGCAGCCGATGGTGGTGCCTGCGTGGAATCAGGACCTGACCGCCGCGCTCGGCACGGTTGCGGTGATGGAGCCCGGCACGATCGCGATGCCCGGCGAGTGCATCGCGTGGTGGACGGAGCGTGGGGACCTTTCGTGCGCGGGCTGCAATGTGGAGCCCATGTCGGCGCCGGTGCAGGTGTACCGTCGTTTCGACGAATCGGGCCGCTACGCAGGCAGCGCCGAGGTGCCGCTTCACGAGCCGTTGCCTGCCGGCATGCCCATGCTCGTGCCGCTGTTCGTGGCAGGGCAGCCGGTGGGTGCGTTGCAGCGCGATGCGCAGGCGTGGCTGGCGATGCAGATCGCGGCAGGTGTGCCGCAGGCCTGAGTTTCAGGCGCTGGCCAGCGGCGCGGTGGCGATCACTTCGATCGGGTCGGTGGGCTCGCGCCGTGCGGCCACGCGCATGCGCGTGGCCAGATGCGCGGCCTCGCGCTTCCACAATGCGTGCACCAGCACCGGATCGTTGCACTGCTCGCTCAGGTGCAGCAGCACGATGTGTTCAGGCGAGGTGCCCTGCGCGTGCAGCGTGTGCACCAGTTCAAGCGCCTGCGCGTTCGAGAGGTGGCCGCTGCCATCCATGATGCGATGCTTCAGATGGTCCGGGCGCGGGCTTGCCATCTGCATGGGTGGGTCGTAGTTGCTCTCCAGCGCGAGCAGGCGCACGCCATCGAGGAGCTGCGGCAGCGTGGGTGGCACGCGCCCCATGTCGGTGGCCCAGCCCACGCCGATGTCAGCGAAATCCACGCGGAACGCTGTGCTGCCCTCGCGGTCATGCGGCAGCGCTGTGGCGCTGATGCGGAAGGGGCCGATGTCGAGTGGTTCCGCGATCCAGCGCGTGGGGGCGTGGGGCAATCCCGCGCGTGGAAGCAGGTGCCCATGCTCTGGGCGCACCACCACCGGCGGCGCCATCAGCGATGGCCAGCCGCGTGCCCAGCCCGTGTGCAGGTGGTCCACGTCGCCATGCGTCAGCAGCACGCCGTGCAGGCTTTCAAGGTCCGCACCTTCCGCGCGCAGCAAGCCGCGCAGCCTGCGGGGCGACAGACCCAGGTCGATCAACAGGTCGTGTCGTCGCGTGCCTTCGAAGGCCGTCAGCAGCGCCGCGTTGCCGCTGCTTCCGCTGGCCAGCACACGCAGGCGAAGGCGCATGGCGCTCAATCCAGGTTCACGGCGCTGCCGCGCACCGTGGTGCCCTCGCCGGGCACGATGCCGCGCTTGCCGGCCGTGACGAAGGCGATGTACTCGTCCACCAGCGGATCAC